>CAYYZI010000049.1:0-10487 GCA_964475675.1 uncultured Geminicoccaceae bacterium | reverse complement strand
GCGCTGATCGGCGACTGTGCGGGGTTCCTGAACGTGCCCAAGATCAAGGGCACCCACACCGCCATGAAATCGGCGATGGTGGCGGCGGAAGCGGCCTTCGAAGCGCTCCGGGCGGGTGCCGACCGGCCGGTTCTGGAGACCTATCCCGAACGACTGCGCCAGAGCTGGCTGTGGGAGGAGCTCTACCGGGTGCGGAACATCCGCCCGGCCTTCCGCTTCGGGCTGTTTCCGGGCATCGCCTATTCCGCCCTCGAGACCTATCTCCTGCGCGGCCGGGCGCCCTGGACGCTGGGCCATCACGAGGACCACAAGAGCCTGAAAAAGGCCGCGGAATGTCCGAAGATCGACTATCCCAAGCCGGACGGGAAGATCACCTTCGACCGCCTGTCCTCGGTCTATCTGTCCAATACCGTGCACGAGGAAAACCAGCCCTGCCACCTCCGCCTCCGGGACCCGGAAATCCCCGTCAGGCTCAACCTGCCGGAATATGACGGACCGGAGCAGCGCTACTGCCCGGCACAGGTCTACGAGTTCGTGGATGATGGCAAGGGCGGCCGGCGCCTGCAGATCAACTTCGCCAACTGTGTCCATTGCAAGACCTGCGACATCAAGGATCCCGCGCAGAACATCGACTGGACGGCACCGCAGGGCGGCGACGGCCCCAACTATGTCAACATGTAGACGACAGGCGGTTCAGCGCGGCGCCATCCTGAGCGCTCCGTCGAGCCGCAGCACGCAGCCGTTGAGCATCGGGTTCTCGCAGATGTGGAGAACCAGCGCCGCATATTCCTCGGGCTTGCCGAAGCGGCGCGGGAAGGGCACCGTGGCGGCCAGCGAGTCCTGCACCTGCTGCGGCATGCCGAGCAGCATCGGCGTGGCGAACAGGCCGGGAGCGATGGCCAGCACGCGGATGCCGTGATCGGCGAACTCGCGCGCCGCCGGCAGGGTCAGCGAGGCGATCCCGCCCTTGGAGGCGGCGTAGGCGGCTTGCCCGATCTGGCCCTCGAAGGCGGCCACCGAGGCGGTATTGACGATCACCCCGCGTTCCCCGTCCTCCAGCGGCTCGAGCTCCGCCATGCGGGCAGCCACCAGACGCATGATGTTGAAACTGCCGACCAGATTGACCTGCAGGACGGCCTCGAAATCGGCGAGCGGCATCGGTCCCTTGCGCCCGACGATCCGCGCCGCGGGGGCGATGCCCGCGCAGTTGACCAGCAGACGCGGCACGCCCGCCTCTTCCGCCAGCCGGGCCAGCCCCGCTTCCGCGGCCTCGGCATCGGCGACATCGAGCACCGCGCTGGCGGCGCCGAGTTCCTCGGCCACCGCGGCCAGGCGCCCGCCATCGCGATCGACCAGCGCCAGCCTGGCGCCACGTTCGCGCAGTGCGCGGGCAGTCGCCGCGCCGAGCCCCGAGCCAGCGCCGGTCACGAGGGCGACGATGCCTTCGATGCGCAACAGGAATCTCCTTCGACGCCGCCCGGCTCCCGGACCGGGTGCGGCAGCCTCAATGCAGCTTGCGGTCGACCTCGGCCAGGGCCTCTTCGAGAAGTGCGCGGCCTTCCTTCTCGCCGATCCGCTCGCGCAGCACATGCTCGGTGGCGCGCATGGCGAGCTCGGCCGCCCGATCGCGAACCTCGGCCAGCGCCCGCGCTTCCTCCTGCGCGATCCGCTCCTCGGCCTGCTGGGTGCGCCGCGCCACCATCGCCTCGAATTCCGCCTTCATCCGGGTTTCGAGCCGCTGCTGTTCGGTCTCGGCACGCTGCATGATCTCGCGGGCGAGGGTCTCGCCGTCATGGAGCTGGCGCTGGTATTTGGCCAAGAGCGACTTGGCCTCCTCCTGCAGCCGCTGCGCCTCGTCGAGATCGGCACGGATCTTGGCCGCCCGCTGATCGAGCGCGGGCAGGACCTGGCGACGCACCGGCTTCCACAGCAGGACGACGACGATGGCGAAGGCGACCAGCAGCCAGAACTCGGTCACGCCCTTTTCTCCCCGGCGACGCGGCCGACCGCGGCGCGCGCATCCTTCTTGCTGATCTTCAGCGAAGCAAGGCGCTGGGCCACGGTCTGCACCAGCTCGGCGGCGACCTCGTCGATCTCCGCGAGCGCTTTCCTGCGGGCTTCGGCGATGCGCTCCTCGGCCTCGTGGATCCTGGCCTGGAGCTCCTTTTCGAGCGCTGCCTGGCGTTCGGCGAAGGCGCTGCCGATCCGCTCCTGGGCGGCCTGCAGCAGGGTCCGCGCCCGCGCCTGTGCTTCTTCGATCATCGCCTGGTAGCGGCGCAGGGTCTCTTCCGCCTCCTGCCGCAGCCGGGCGGCCCGGTCGAGATCGGCGGCGATGCGATCCTGTCGCGCCTCCAGGATCTCGGCGACCCGGGGCAGCCCCTTGCGGCTCAGGAGATAGTAGAGCACCGCGAAGGTCAGGATCAGCCAGAAGATCTGGCTGGGGTAGGTCGACACATCGAGCTGCGGCAGCCCCCCGCCTTCGGCGGCGGGCGCGCCGCCGGCGACCTCGGCGGCGACCGCCGCCTTCACCGAGACCGCCGCCAGCAGTCCGGCCATGGTCAGATGCTTGCCCAACGTTCCCTCCGCCGCATCTCGGGTTGCCGCATCCGGCCGGCGGCCGCCGCAACGACCGCCGACGACCGCGACCCGCTCAGAGGAACAGAATGAGGAAGGCGATCAGCAGCGCGTAGAGCGCCACCGCCTCGACCAGGGCGAAGCCGACGATGGCATAGGGGAACACCCGCTGCTGCACCGACGGGTTGCGGCCGACGGTGGCGATCAGGGTGGAGAAGATGTTGCCGATACCGGCGCCGACGCCGAACAGGGCGATGGTGGCGATGCCCGCGCCGATCATCCTTGCCGCTTCGATATCCATGTCAGGTCTCCCGTTTGTCCGTAACGCTGTCCCGGAAACGCGGCACCGCTCAGTGCATGTGGACCGCGTCGTGCAGATAGAGGCAGGTCAGTACCGTGAAGATGTAGGCCTGCAGGAACGCCACACCGATCTCGAATGCCGTGAGGGCGACGTTGACCGCCAGCGGCGCCACTCCGAAGATGCCGAGGGCGATGACGAAGCCGGCGAAGACCTTGAGCATGGTATGGCCGGCCATCATGTTGACGAACAGCCGGATCGAGAGGCTGATCGGTCGGAAGCAGTAGGAGAGGATCTCGATCGGCACCAGGATCGGGATCATCAGCTTCGGCGCGCCGGGCGGCACGAAGAAGCCGAGGAAGCGCCAGCCGTGCAGCCAGAAGCCGACCGCGGTGACGCCCAGGAACACGGCGATGGCCAGCGTGAAGGTGACGATGATGTGGCTGGTGAAGGTGAAGACCCCGGGAATCACGCCGAGGGTGTTGCCCATCAGGATGAACATGAACAGGGTGAACACCGCCGGGAAGTAGACCATGGCCTCCTTGCCGGCGTTCTCCCGTACCAGATCGGCGACGAACTCGTAGGACAGTTCCACCACCGACTGCAGGCGTCCGGGGATCATCGCGTGGTGGCGGGTGCCCAGCATCACCAGCCCGTAGACGGCGGCGGCACTGATCACCATCCACAGCGAGGAATTGGTGAAGGACAGGTCGGCGTTGCCAACGAGGATCGGCACATAGCGTTCGATCTGGAACTGCTCGAGCGGGCTCGCCACCGTTACACTCCATCTCTCGCGGCTGCCGGCGCCCTTTCGAGGCTACTCGGCATCGCCATTCGCCTTGCCGCCCTCGCCCGACGCCAGCAGACCGGCGCGGCGCAAATGACGATAGGCGTTCAACAGCCCGGCACAGGATCCGAGCACGAAGAACACGATCAACAGCAGCGGGCGCGTCCCCAGCCAGCTGTCCAGCCCGTAGCCGAGCAGCACACCGCCGATGATGCCGGCGACCACCTCGATGCCTGCCTGCATCCCGTCAGCCGCCGTGAGCCCCCGCCGACGCCGCCGTTCCGGCGGCGCGCTCTGCTGCCTGCGCAACTTGTCGAGCTTGGCGTCGAACTCCTCGAACGACGGTGGTCTGTCCTTGCGCGCCATCCGCTGCTTCGCCTTCGTGAGCCCGACCGCGACCCGCCGCCCCGGCTCGCGAAGGCGGCGCAAACCTAAAAACGCCCCCCCGCCCTGTCAAGGCGGGCGGAATCTATGCGGCATCATGCCGTAGCGCGAAGCGCCACCGCCGTCTCCAGCACCACCGAGACCAGCCGCGACACCCCCGGCTCGGTCATCGTCACCCCGTAGAGCCGGTCCATCCGGGCCATGGTCAGCGGGTGATGGGTGACCACCAGAAAGCGGGTGCCGGTCTGCCCGGCGATGTCCGACATCATGGCCACGAAGCGCTCGACATTGGCATCGTCGAGAGCGGCATCGACCTCGTCGAGCACGCAGAGCGGACTCGGCCGGGCGAGAAAGAAGGCGAACACCAGGGCCAGGGCCGCGAGGCTCTTCTCGCCGCCCGAGAGGAGGCTCACATGTTGCAGCTTCTTGCCCGGCGGCATCGCCTCGAGCTCGAGCCCGGCGGCGAAGGGCTCGTCGAGACGGGTGAGCCGCAGATGCGCCTCGCCGCCGCCGAACAGGCGCTGGAACAGATGCCGGAAATGACGGTCCACGGTCTCGAACACCGCCAGCAGTCGGCGCCTGCCTTCCCTGTCCAGGGTGGCGATGGCCGCGCGCAGCCGCTCCACCGCGGCCCGCAGCTCCGCTTCCTCGGACCGGGTTTCGGCCACCGCTTGCTCCAGCTCGGCATGCTCTCGGGCGGCCCGCAGGTTGACCTCGCCGAGCCGCTCGCGGGCCCGCTTCAGCCGTTCGATCCGCGGCTCGATCTCCTCCATGGCAGTGGTGGCGAGGGCCTCGCGGATGGCCGGATCGACCAGCAACTCCCGGGCCGGACGTCCCAGCCCTTCGCGGATTTCCCTGGCAATGGCCTCGACCTCGCCCTCGATCCGCGCGAGCTCGCCGCGCAGGCCGGCGATGTGCTCGCGGGCGCTGCCGGCGGTCGCCGCCAGCGCATCGACCTTCTCGCGGCAGGCCGCAAGTGCCCGCTCCAGCCGCTGCTGTTCCTCCTCCCTGGCCGCCAGATCGCGCGCCAGCGCGGCGAGTTCCGCTTCGAGCTCCGCGGTCGGCGCCCCCTGCTGCGGCGGTGCCAGCAGTTCGCGTTCGCTGCGGCTCGTCTCCAGCGCCCGACCGAGCTGTTCCAGTCGCAGCCGCAGATCCTCGCGCAGACTGCCAAGATGTGTGCGCTCGCCGTCGATCACCGAGCGCTCCTTGTCCACGGCCGCCAGCCTCGCCGCGGTCTCCTCGCGCTTGCGGCGTGCCGCCTCCAGCGCCCGGTGAAGCTCCGCGCGGGCCGCCTCCAGCCGCCCTCGTCGCTCGGCCATCGCATCCGCGGCCTCGCGCAGTCGGGCGAGCCGCTCCTGCCGTTCCGTCACCGCCTCGTCCAGGGCCGCGAGCTCGGTACGCCCGGCTTCGGCCATCGCCCGCAGCGCGGCAACGCGTTCGCCGAGACCGGCCAGCCGCGCACGCCGGCCGGCGATCTCCCTGTCGAGCTCCGCTTCGCGCCGGCGCAGTGCGGCGAATTCCTCGGCCAGGCGTTCGAGCTCCGCGCGTCTCTCCGCCACCGCCCCGCCGATCTTCGAGACCGCCTCGATGGCGGCCTCGCATTGCTCGTCGAGGATCCCGTCCTGCCGCTCCTCCTCGCGGGCCGCGCGCAGGCGCACGGCCTCCGCCTCGAGCGCATCCTGCTGCGCCGAGATCCCGGCCAGTTCCTGTTCGAGGCTGCGGTGTTCGGCGGCGATCGCCTCGAGGCGCCGACCGGCGCTCGCGGCCTCCCGCAGCGCGCTGTCTCGACGATGGCGCAGGGTGTCGACCCGCCGCTCGAGCTCGCGGTGGCGTGCGCCCAGCTCCTCGAGTTCGCGATCGCAGGC
Source organism: uncultured Geminicoccaceae bacterium (assembly GCA_964475675.1). Classification (GTDB taxonomy): domain Bacteria; phylum Pseudomonadota; class Alphaproteobacteria; order Geminicoccales; family Geminicoccaceae; genus JALSRW01. The sequence goes on along the minus strand of CAYYZI010000049.1, from coordinate 4,579 downwards.
GGCGAGTTCCTCCTCGGTCCGCGCCAGACGCGAGGATGCCGCCGCTTCCCGACGCTGTCGCTCGACCAGCAGCCGGCGCAGCCGGCGCAGCCGGCGGCGTCGGTCGAGACGCGCGATCACCTCCGCACTCGCCTCGGGACGCCGCACCAGACCGTCCCACCGCCAGATCCCGCCCTCGCGGCAGACCAGGAGCTGACCCGGCGCGAGACGGTGGTGCAGCGCTTCGGCACGGGCCGCGTCGGTAAGCCCGATCATCGCCAGCCGACGGGTCAGCGCCGGTGTCCCCGCAACCCTCGCGGACAGGGGTTCGACCCCTTCGGGCAGAGGCAGATCGGCACCGTTGCGCGCCGGCGGTTCGCGCCAGTAGGCGGGAGCGGTGCGATCGGTACCGAGCAGCAGTTCCTCGCCCAGGGCCGCCATCAACGCCCGCCCCTCTTCGGCGCCCAGTTCCAGCCGGTCGATCAACGGTTCCGCCGCGGCGGCCGGCAGCAGCCCCTCGAGAGCGGCGATCTCCGATTCGAGACGCATCCGCTCCTGTTCGCAGGCGCTCCGCTCAGCCGCCTGTTCCCGCCTGCGGGCGAGGAGCTCCTCCCGCCCACGCCTGCGCTCCGCGAGCCGCAGCTCGATCTCGCGCACCGTCGCCGTCGTCTCGGCGATTTCACCCTCGAGCTCCCGCGCCGCTGTCGCCCCGTGACGTGCTTCCAGCTCGGCCCGCTCCCTCTGCAACCGCTCGCGGCGTTCCCCGGCGGCCGCGGAGGCCGCCTCGAGCAACCGGCGGCGCTCTTCGAGAGTCCCGATCGTCGCCTCGATCTCGCGGTCACGGGCGCGGATCCCGTCCCGTTCGCGCAGCAAGCCGTCACGCCGGGCTTCCGCGGCGACGCGTTCCCGTTCGAGGCCCGCGAGCGCCTCCCGCGCCTGCGCCATCGCGGCTTCGCGCTCGCCCAGAAGACGCCGCAGATCGGCCCGCTCCTCTTCCAGCGCCGCCAGTTCGGCGGTCGGGCCTTCGGCATCGGCGGCCGCCAGCTCGCTCTCCGTCTCGCCGAGACGCGCCTCGAAAGCGCGACGGCGGCTGCGCAGTTCCTCCATCGCCCGCTCGGCCGCCTCCCGATCGGCACCGATCCGGCCTTCCTCGGCGAGCAGCGCCCGCAGCCGGTCCTCGGTCGCGGCGAGATCCGCGGCGGCTGCTTCCAGTGCCTGCTCTTCCTCCGCGGCGCGCTGCCGGAGGGTCTCCGCCTCCTGCTCCAGTTCCGCCCGCCGGGTCACCAGATCCGCCGCCCGTCGATCCTCCTGCCGCAGACGGTCGCACAGGGCCGCGATCTCGGTTTCCAGCTCCTCGATCCGCCGATCCAGCCGGATCCGCTCGCTGCGTTCCCGCTCGATCGCGAGGCGGCGGCTGCGCAGCCTCTCTTCGGCGCGGACATGGGCGGTGGCCAGCGCCGAACCGGCCTGGCGGGCAGCCTGCAATGCCTTTTCGAGATCGCCCTGGTTGCGGCGTGCCACCTTGAGCTCGGCGGCGATGCCGGCATGCCGCCGCTCCTCTTCGGCGAGCTGGCGGCGGCGTTCCGCGGCCTCGCGCTGCGCCGTCTCGAGACGCAGCAGCAGGCGCAGTTTCTCGAGCAGGCGAAGCTCGTTCTGCAGCCGCTTGAAACGTTCGGCCTGGCGCTGCTGGCGGGCCAGTGCGGCGAGCTGGCGCTCCTGCTCGGCGAGACGCTCGACCACCAGGGCCAGGTTGCGCTCGGTGGCAGCCAGACGCAGCTCGGCCTCACGGCGGCGGGAATGCAGGCCGCCGATGCCGGCCGCCTCCTCGAGCAGGCGGCGACGCTCGTCGGCCTTGGCATCGACGATGGCCGTCACCTGCCCCTGGCTGACGAAGGCCGCACTGCGCGCGCCGCTGCCGGCATCGGCGAACAGCAGCTGGACATCGCGGGCACGGGCCTCCTTGCCGGCGATGCGGTAGACGGATCCGGCACCGCGGCCGATGCGGCGGGAGACGGTGAGCTCGGCGCCGGCCTCGGCGTGCCCCTCGATCGGCCCCTCCAGAACGAGGGCCACCTCGGCGAAGTCGAAACGCGGCCGGATCGCGGAGCCGTTGAAGATGACATCCTCCATCTCGGCACCGCGCACGCCGCGGGCCGAGCTTTCGCCCATCACCCAGCGCAGCGCCTCGACGATGTTGGATTTGCCGCAGCCGTTGGGGCCGACGATGCCGGTCAGGCCCTCGTCGATGCGCAGATCGATGGGATCGGGGAAGGACTTGAAGCCGCTGATACGAAGTCTGGTGAACTTCAAAAGCCCGGCCGCAATATCTTGTGGTTGCGGCCGCAGCATAACACGCCGGTAGAAACAGGCAATGGCGGCGTCAGCCGCAGGCTGAGCCGCCGCCCGCTCAGGGCAGCAGCGGATCGATCAGCTGGGCGAAACCCTCCGGCGAATTGTTGCCGGCATAGAGCTTGCCGCCGATGATGAAGCTCGGCGTCGAGTTGACGTTGTAGGTCTGCTCGCCTTCGAGCCGCATCTGCAGCACGGCGTCGATCATCTTCTCGTCGGCCAGGCAGGCATCCATCTGCTCCACCGAGAGGCCGCCGAGCTGGCCCAGCGATTTGAGCGCGGCGAGGGGATCCTCGGCTCCCAGCCATTGCTGCTGGGTCTCCAGAAAGACATCGACGAAGGCCGGATAGCGCTCGTTGCCGGCGCAATGGGCGATCACCGCCGCGAACAGGGCATAGCGGTCGAGCGGGAAATCGCGCAGCAGCATGCGCAGCTTGCCGGTGTCGATGTACCGCTCCTTGAGAACCGGCAGGGTGTCCTTGTGGAAATTGGCGCAGTGCGGACAGGTCATCGAGAAATACTCGATGATGGTCACCGGCGCGTCGGCGCTGCCGAGCACCCCCTCCCGGACCTCCGCCGCCCGCGCTACCAGCGGCGGCAATGCCACCGAGGAGACGGCGACGGTACTCGCCACCAGACCCATGAACCTCCGTCGCTGCATCATCCTCTCCCGCTGCCCCCGGTTCGCCCGAAAATCATGGGCAGAAGGGATAGGGCGGTGCGAGGCCGCCGGCAAGGCCCGCGCGCTCCGGGGCATGCACGAGGGGGCGGATTTCCGTTCTCGACGGGGATCGTCAGCCGGCGGCGGCGCCCGCCGCACCGGCATGGTCTCCGGCGTCCAGCTCCGTCTTGACGCCCTCGCCGTAGAGCTGGCGGGCGCGGGCCTCGAAGGCGCTGACCATGCGCCGCACCGCCTCGTTGAACAGAAGGCCGATGAGCTGCTGCAGCAGACGCGAGCGGAACTCGAAATCGACGTAGAAGTCGACGATGCAGCCGCCGTCGGGGGTGGGCTCGAAGCGCCAGTGATTGTTGAGGTAGCGGAACGGCCCGTCGACATATTCCACATCGATGCCGTATTTGGGCCAGAGCGTCACCTTGGAGCGGAAGCGCTCGCGGAACATGCGGAACGCCACCACCATGTCGGCGTAGAAGACATTGCCCTCGCGCCGCGTCACCCGCGCCGCCTTGCACCAGGGCAGGAATTCCGGATAGCGGTCGACCCCGGCCACCAGATCGAAGAGCTGATCGGGGCGATAAGGGAGATAGCGTTTTTCGGCGTGGGTCGGCATCAGCGCGCGGCACCGCCCTCCCTGCGCTCGCCCGCCGCCAGCCGTGCTTCGCGGGCCGCCCGCAGGCGCGCGAAATCCTCGCCGGCGTGATAGGAGGAACGGGTCAGTGGCGAGGCAGAGACCATCAGGAACCCCTTGGCCCGGGCCATCCGGGCATAGCCTTCGAATTCCTCGGGCGGCACGTAGCGTTCGACCTTGTGGTGACGCGTGGTGGGCTGAAGATACTGGCCAATGGTTAAGAAATCGACATCGGCGGCACGCAGATCGTCCATCACCTGGGAAATTTCCCGCCGTTCCTCGCCGAGCCCGACCATGATCCCGGACTTGGTGAAGATGGAGGGATCGCGCTCCTTGACCCGCTGCAGCAGGCGCAGCGAGTGGAAATAGCGGGCCCCGGGCCGCACCGTGCGATAGAGGCGCGGCACGGTTTCCAGATTGTGGTTGAAGACATCCGGCCGGGCATCGATCACCCGCTCCGCGGCACCCTCCTTGCGCAGAAAGTCGGGGGTCAGGATCTCGATGGTGGTCTCCGGCGCCCTGCGCCGCAGCTCCTCGATGCAGCGCACGAACTGCCCGGCCCCGCCATCCTCCAGATCATCGCGGTCGACCGAAGTGATCACCACATGGGCCAGCCCCATCTCCGCCACCGCTTCGGCGAGATGCACCGGCTCCAGCGGATCGACCGGCATCGGCCGGCCGGTCTTGACGTTGCAGAAGGCACAGGCGCGGGTGCAGGTGTCGCCGAGAATCATGAACGTCGCGTGGCGCTGCTGCCAGCACTCGCCGATGTTCGGGCAGGCGGCCTCCTCGCAGACCGTGTGGAGCCGCTTGCCGCGCATCAGCCGGCGGGTCTCGTGAAAGGCCCGCGAGGTGGGGGCCCGCACCCGGAGCCAGGGCGGCTTTCGGGGCAGTCTGCGATCGAGAACGGTGACGCTGGCCATGGCCGATCCTTTCGGGCTCAG
>CAYYZI010000048.1:0-10626 GCA_964475675.1 uncultured Geminicoccaceae bacterium | reverse complement strand
TCTGCCGTGTGCCGTTCCGAACTGGGCCACGGGACCGCGCGCGAACGGGGTCCGCCGGGCGGCGCGTCGTGCCTCCGCCGCGCTGCCGGCACAGCACACCGCATAATGCAGCTTGTTGAGCACCAGCTGCATGAGGCTGCGACTGAGGGCGGGATCGCCGACAATCAGAAGCGTCTTGGTGTCGTCCTGCGGGCTGTGCATCACTTCCGTTGGCCACCGGCTGGGCGAAAGGATTTTCACCATAAGGCGATCGAGGTCAAGGGAACATAACCGATGGTACGCATCTAGCCGGCGCGACAGGTGGTCACTGCGAGCTCCGCCGCGAGGCCGGCATTGGCCAGCACCAGGGCGCGATTGAGGGCGACGGTGCGCCCCTGCGAAAGCTCCGCGAGGCAGGCCAGCAGATAGGGGGTTTCGGCGGCGCCGCGGATGCCCTCGGCGGCGGCCCGGCGCCGGCAGCGAGCGAGCAGGTCTTCGAAGGTCGCGGCATCGAGCGCGGAGTCGGCGGGCGGCGGCTGGGCCACCACTAGGCTGCCGGGCCAGCCCAAGGCCTGTTGCGCCCGGTACAGCCCGGCCAGGGCCGCCACCGTGTCGATGCGGGGAACGGCGATCTCCGAGCGCTCCACATAGAAGGCCGGCAGCCGGTCGGTGCGATAGCCGACGACCGCCACGGAAAGGGTCTCGAGCACCTCCATGGTTCGCGGCAGGTCGAGAATGGCCTTGGCCCCGCTGCACACCACCAGCCCCGGCGAGCGTCCGAGCTCATGCAGATCGGCGGAGATATCGAGACTGACCTCGCCGCCGCGATGGACGCCGCCGATGCCGCCGGTGGCGAGAATGCGGATGCCGGCCCGCACCGCCAGATAGAGGGTGGCGGCCACGGTGGTGCCGCCGCATCCGCCCTCGGCGACGACCGGTGCCAGATCGCGGGTCGAGCATTTGCGCGCCTCGTCCGTGTCGGCCAGAGCCTCGAGCTCCGCCGGTGTCAGGCCGATGCAGGGCCGACCGTCGACGATGCCGATGGTGGCCGGCACCGCGCCCCGGCTCCGTACCGCCTTTTCCATGGCCAGTGCGGTCTCGAGATTGTCGGGACGGGGCAGGCCATGGGTCAGGATCGCCGTTTCCAGGGCCACGATCGGACGGCCCTCGGCCAACGCCGCGGCCACTTCCGGGGCGATCCGCAGGGTGCCGGTTGCGGCGGTCACGGGAGGCGCCGCCTCAGGCGCGCTCGACGCGCACCGGCGCTCCCGGGGATACCGCCGCCAGCGCGCGCACATCGCCGATGGCGCGGCCCCAGATGTTGCAAGGGCTGGCCAGCCGCGATTCGCCGGCCCGGGAAATCGGCGTCGGGCCGAAGGCGATGGCGATGGCATCGCCTTCGGGCCAGTAGGCGATCTCCCCGGGGGTCACCACATCGCGCGCATCGGGCTCGCGCGGCAGGGATACCGGCGTGCCGAAATAGACCTCGTCGCCCCAGCAGCTGGCCACCGACTCGAAGGGGGCGGCATCGTAGAGCGCGGCGGCGGTGGGAGTGTCGAGCAGGGCTACCCGCAAGGTCACGCCGCCGATGGTGATCACCAGTTCGCGCACGCTCATCGTTTTCCGGCTCCTTGCATGCTGGTGCTCCCGGCCCGCGTTCCGATCCTCCGGCATATAGCGCCGCACCACCCCCCGGGTCGAGGCATGAGGTACCACGGGGCGGAGCGGGGGTCAGTCGCCGGCGGTGGCGATCCGGCGGATCGCTTCGGGATCGCGCAAGGTGATGGTGCCGCGGGCGATGGTCAGCAGGCCGCGGCCGCGCCAGGCGGCGAGCTGGCGATTGACGTTCTCGCGGGCCAGCCCGACGATGCCGCCCAGTTCCCGTTGCGAGAGGCGCAGCTCGATGCGCACGCCATCCCCGCAGGGAACGCCGTAGTCGTCCGCCAGACGCAGCAACGCCCGAGCGATGCGTGCCTCCATCTGGTGCAGCACGTGATCCTCCACCATCTCCGTGGTGCGACGGAGCTTGGCGCAGAGCATGCCGATGATGCGCAGGGCGATGCCCGGGTGGCGCTCGATGAAGCTCATCACATCGGCGCGCCGCAGCACGAACAGTTCGACCGTGGTGACGGCGGTGGCATCGGCGCTTCGTGCCTTGCCGTCCAGCAGGGCGATCTCGCCGAAGGAGCGGCAGGGTTCGATGAAGCTCAGCACCGCCTCACGCCCTTCCGCCGACAGGGTGCCGATCTTGATCCGCCCCTCCAGCACCACCATCAGGCTGTCGCCGGGATCCCCCTTCTGGAAGATCACCTTGCCCGGCGGATGCCGCACCCGTCGTCCGTAGCCGACCAGGCGATCGAGTTCGTCATCCTCGAGAGCGCCGAAGACGTCGCTGTCGGCGAGCGCCTCGCGGATGGCCTCGCTGGTTCGTAGCCGCTCGGACATCTCGCCTGTCCCGTGCCGCCATCCTTCCGGCGATGGCCGTGCTAGGGTACGAGAACCGCGGCACCTTGCAAGCGGCCGGCGCGGAGATCGGCGAGGGCCTCGTTGGCCCGTTCCAGCGGATATGTCGTGGTGCTGGTGCGCACCGGGATCTGGGCAGCGAGGGCCAGAAAATCGTCGCCGTCGGCGCGAGTGAGGTTGGCGACCGAGCGCAGCAGCCGTTCTCCCCACAGGATGCGGTAGGGAAAGGAGGGGATGTCGCTCATGTGGATGCCCCCCGCCACCACCGTCCCGCCCTTGTCCACCGCCTCCAGGGCCCGGGGAATCAGGTCCCCCACCGGCGCAAAGATGATGGCGGCATCGAGCGGTTCCGGAGGGGGGCAGTCGGAGCCCGCCGCCCATTCGCACCCCAGCGCACGGGCGAATTCCTGCGCCGGCCGGTCGCCGGGGCGGGTGAAGGCGAACAGCCGCCGTCCCTGCCAGCGGGCCACCTGGGCCAGGATATGGGCGGCGGCACCGAAGCCGTAGATGCCGATCTTCTGCGCCTTGCCGGCCATCCGCAGGGCGCGGTAGCCGATCAGGCCGGCGCACAGCAGGGGCGCTGCCGGGACGGGCTCGAGGCCGGCTTCGAGGGGGAAGGTGTAGGCGGCGTGGGAGACCGTGAATTCGGCGTAGCCGCCGTCCAGCGTGTAGCCGGTGAAGCCCGGATCGTCGCACAGATTCTCGCGCCCGCTCCGGCAGAAGCGGCAGCGGCCGCAGGTGCGGCCGAGCCAGGGGATGCCGACCCGCTGGCCGAGCGCGAAGCCCTCGACCTCGGGGCCGATCTCCGCCACCTCGCCGACGATCTCGTGCCCCGGCACCAGCGGCAGCTTGGGCTTTTCCAGCTCGCCATCGACCACGTGCAGGTCGGTGCGGCAGACGCCGCAGGCGAGAACCCGGACCAGCAGCTGGCCGGAGCCGGGCTGCGGTCGGGGCCGGTCCTCGAGCACCAGAGGCTCGCCCGGTCTTCTGAGCACCATGGCCCGCATCGCGCTGTCTCCTTCATGTCGGGGGCGGGCACCGCTTCGTTCGCGCGGTGCGCGGCTCCCGAGGATCACCTTCGCGGCATGTTATGCCCACAGGCCGCCGGATTCACGAGTGCGACAGGATGGCACCCTGAAGTCGCGCCACGCTTGACGTTCGGAGCAGGGTCGCCTAGCGGAATCGGGCATCATGTTCCCCGACCGCAGCACCTGGTCGAACCTGGGAGAGGAAGCCATGCGTTTTGCTCGTGTCATCGCCGCTGCCGCGGTAGCGGCCTTCGTCGGACTTTCCGGTGCCGCCCATGCCGCCGGTGACGGGGACCCCGCCAAGGGCAAGAAGGTCTTCAACAAGTGCAAGGCCTGCCATTCGGCCACCACGGAGAAGAACAAGATCGGCCCGCACCTGGTCGGCATCGTCGGCCGCAAGGTGGCTTCGGTCGAAGGCTTCAAATACTCGAAGGCGCTCAAGAAGGCCGGCGAGGAAGGCATGGTCTGGACCGAAGAGAACCTCGAAAAGTGGCTGAAGGCGCCGAAGAAGTTCATCCCCGGCAATCGCATGGCCTTCGCCGGTCTCAGGAAGGAAGACCAGATCAAGGACGTCATCGCCTACCTCAAGAACCCGAGCTGAGGTGCGAGGAGCCGAGCGGGATCGGGGCGTGGCCGCACCTTCCTAGCGGGCGAGGGCGCCCGCCGGGGTCAGGGTCACGGCCCGCTCGCCGGCCGCCGGTACGGCGCCGCGCAGCAGGAAGCGCCGGCACTCGGCTTCGGGCAGGGGCTGGGTGAACAGATACCCCTGCGCCTCGTCGCAGCCCTCGCGCAGCAGGAAGGCTCGCTGCGCGTCCTCCTCGACCCCCTCGGCCAGCACCCGTTTGCCGAACAGTCGGCCGAGGGCGATGATGGTGCGCATCAGCGCCTCGTCGGTGGGATCGCCACCGAGGCCGCGGACGAAGGCCTTGTCCACCTTGATGCGTTCGGCCGGCAGCCGCTTGAGATAGGCGAGCGAGGAATAGCCGGTACCGAAATCGTCGATCGCCAGGCGCACACCGAGCTTGCGCAGCCGCTCGATGTTGCGGCGGATGGCAGTCTGCGCCGGATCCACGAACAGGCTTTCGGTCAGTTCCAGCTCGAGCTGCGAAGCCGGCAAGCGGTGGCGTGCCAGACAGCGCTGGGCGAGACCGGCCACGTCCTGATGGCGTAGCTGGGCCACCGAGATGTTGACGCACATGGTGACAGCGATGCCCTCGTCGAGCCAGCGGCGGGCGGCGGCACAGGCCTCGTCGATCAGCCAGGCCCCCAGCGGACGGATCAGACCGCTGGTCTCGGCGACGGGAATGAAATGGCCCGGAGCCAGCGCCCCGCCGGGACGGCCGGGCCAGCGCAGCAGCGCCTCGACGCCGGTGACCCGGCCGCTGCCGAGATCGAACTGCGGCTGGTAGTGGAGGGCGAACTCCCGCCGTTCCAGACCGCGCTTGATCTGCATTTCCATCAGCTTGCGATGCCGGAACGCGGCATCCATGCGGCTGTCATAGACGATCAGCCGGTTGCCGCCGGCGAGCTTGGCCTGATCGAGGGCCAGCTCGGCCGAGCGCAGCAACGGCTCGGCCTCCTGGGCGTGCTCGGGAAAACGGGCGAGACCGGCGCTCACCGACAGCGCCAGCTCGAGGCCGCCGAGATGGAGCGGAGCCCGCAGCCGGGCCAGCAGGCGGGCGGCGAGCTGTGGGCCGTCTTCCTGGACGGAGGCGAGGATGAGGAAGCGGTCGCCGCCGAGGCGGCGCGTTACCTCGACCCGCGCATGGAGCTGCTCGAGGCGGCGCTCGAAGCTGTCGAGCAACGCATCGCCGACCCGGTAGCCATAGACGGCATTGACGTCGCGCATGCGGTCGATGTCGACGACCACCAGCAGGGCCTGCACCTGGTCGAGGCGGAGCTTGCGCATCAGCCGTTCGAGCTCGCCCGTCAGGCCGCGCTTGGCAACCTCGCAGCCGAGCTGCTCGACGGTGTCGATGGCGAGCGGCGAAGCGGCCACCGACGGGCAGGGTTCCGCTCTGCGGACGAGCATCCGACCCATGCGTCCGGCGGCGAAGCCGGTTACCCACAGCAGCAGGGCTCCGGCCAGCCACGGGACCACTTCGCCCCCCCAGAGCGCGACGTCGATATCCAGAAACGCCGGCGAGCCGGCGCCGGCCAGCGCCAACGCCGCGCCGACCACCGCCAGGGCCGCCGGGCGCGCCGTGCCGGGCGGGAAATGCAGACTGCTGCATGCGCGTCGTGCGCCTCGCGAGACATCGCGCCAACCCGCCCGCTCTCGTGGCTGCTGAGGGATCATGTTGTCGTCGCCCAACTCTGTTTCCCGACAGCCCGCTCTTGTCTGCGGACGCGACCCGCCTGCAGGCAGGACGCGTCACGACCCCGCCCGAAAGATCCGCATAGACAGATCGACTAATCGCACAGTGCGGCGATTCTGAAGAGAATTCAAGACACTGTTGATCTCTTTAAGGTAGAATGTGGCGAAAGCGCCACGCGGTCCGGTTTCGTCTTGCGCAGTGCCGGACGGATGCTGTCGCGGGCGTTCGAATCGTCTCGCCCCGCCAGCGGGCGGATCTCCGTCTGCGCTCTGGCGGCTGCGACAAAATGTGCCTATATGATCGTCAGAGGCGCCCGGCAGTGGCGCCCGGAACGTGGCCGCCCATGCCGCAGGGCCGGGTCGGCCGTTGCAGGCACCACGGCGGAAGACAGCGTGCGGCTATCCTGTGAGCAGCCATTGATCCCTTCGGAAGCCGGTCCGCCCGCCTGGCTCGCGCGCCTCGGGGCGGCGCTGGCCGGTGTGCGAGCGCGCGACACGCTGGGCGACCAGGGCCGGGTCAGCCATTACGGGCTCGCCCTGACCCGCTGGGTGGCGGTCACCGGTCAGCTCTTCACCATCCTCTTCGTCCATTTCTCGCTCGGCATCCCGCTGCCTCTGGTCGAGCTGCTGCCGGCCGTGCTGCTGAGCGTGCTGGTCAATGTCACGCTGGCGCTGGTGCTGGGCTGGCGGGTGCGGCTGTCGGAGCCGGCGGCAGGCGCCCTGTTCGTCTACGACATCCTGCAGCTCGGCTATCTGCTGTGGATGACCGGTGGCATCCAGAACCCCTTCAGCGTCCTGCTGCTGGTCCCGGTCGGTCTGGCCGCCGGCCTCCTGGGCCGGGCCTGGACGGTGGGCCTGACGGTGCTGACCCTGCTGGTGGTGACATCGATCTCGCTGAGCCCCAGCGGCCTGCCCTGGCAGGAAGGGATGCTGCGCCTGCCCCGGCTCTACCTGGTGGCCGGCTGGGCCGGGGTCAGCATCGCCATCGTGCTGATCGCCGTCTACGCTTGGCAATTCGCGGAAGAAGCGCGGCAGCGGGCCAATGCCCTGGCCGCCACCCAGCTCGCCCTGATGCGCGAGCAGCAGCTCTCGGCGCTGGGCAGCCAGGCCGCGGCGGCGGCCCATCTCCTGGGCAGTCCACTCGGCACCATCGCCGTGGTGGCCAAGGAGCTGGCCCGGGAGCTGCCGCAGGACCACCCGCTTTACGAAGATGTCCGGGAGATCCTCGAACAGACCAAGAGATGCCGGGAAATTCTGGCCACCCTCGGGCAGCAGCGCGACGAGGGAGCGCTGGAGCGGCTCACCCCGGTGCCGCTGTCCTCGGCCCTGGCCGAAATCGCCAAGCCCTTCGAGCGGCCGGAGATCGCCTTGCGGATCGAACTGCGCGAGGGCGACGGCACGCCCGAGCCGCAGATTGCCTTGCCGCCGGAGATCCGGCATGCTTTCGCCAACCTGATCGACAACGCCATCCAGTTCGCTTCCACAGAGGTGCTGGTGACCATCGAGCCCTCGCGAAGCAGACTGCTGGTGACCATCGAAGACGACGGGCCGGGATTTTCGCCGGAAGTGCTGGGTTGGCTCGGAGAACCGTATCTGTCTACTCGTCAGGACAAGGGAGGACTCGGGCTCGGCGTGTTCATCGCCAAGACGCTGCTTGCCCGAACCGGAGCGACCATGCATTTTGACAATACGCGACGCGGTGCACGGGTGACCTTGCGGTGGCCCGGCAACGTGCTCGCGCGGGCCGTCGAGGAGACCGGCAATGGGTGTGGAGACCCCTGAGGCACAGCAGGCGGTGGCGCTGGTGGGCCTGGCCAAGAGCGGCGAGGCGCCGAAGCTGCTGCTGATCGATGACGACGCGCCGCTGCGGCGCACCCTGGAGCGGGCCCTGGCACGCCGCGGCTTCATCGTCCATCCGGCGGCCGGCATGCGCGAGGCGCTGAGCATTGCCCATCAGCTGCGGCCGGATTTCGCGGTGGTCGATCTGCGCCTCGAGGATGGCAGTGGCCTCGAACTGGTGCGCCGACTGCGCGAGATCCATCCCAAGATCCGGATCGTCATTCTCACCGGCTATGGCAACATCGCCACGGCCGTGGCGGCCATCAAGGCCGGGGCCGTCGACTATCTGGCCAAACCGGCGGACGCCGACGACGTCGTCAACGCCCTCCTCTGCAGCGGCAGCGGTCTGCCGCCGCCGCCCTGCAATCCGATGTCGGCGGACCGGGTGCGCTGGGAGCATATTCAGCGGGTCTTCGAGCAGTGCGGGCGCAACGTTTCCGAGACCGCCCGCCGCCTCAACATGCACCGGAGAACCCTGCAGCGCATTCTCAACAAGCGGGCACCGCGCGAGTAGGCCCTCGCTCGGATGTTCCCTCCGAGGAGGAGCGACGAGATCATGGCAGTGGGGAGCGAGCGGACGGCGGCGGCGCCTGGCCGGCTGCTGATCGTCGATGATGATGCGGGTCTGCGGCGGACCCTGGGACGGATCCTGGAGCGGGCCGGCTTTTCCATCCTGAGTGCGGCGAGCCTCAAGGAGGCCTACGAGGTGGTGGCCGATCAACCGCCCGATTTCGCCGTCGTCGATCTCAATCTCGCCGATGGGCACGGCATGGAGCTGGTGCGCGGCCTGCAGGAGATCCGCCCCGGCATCCGGGTGGTGGTGCTGACCGGCTACGACAGCATCGCATCCTCGGTGGTGGCGACCAAGGCCGGGGCCTGGGGCTATCTGGCCAAGCCGGTCGACACCGAGCGGCTGATCGCCACCCTTCTGGGCGATGCACCGGCGACTATGGAGGAAGGCGAACGGCCGATGTCGGCGGATCGCATCCGCTGGGAATACATCCAGCGGGTGTTCGAACAATGTGGCCGCAACGTCTCCGAGACCGCCCGCCGCCTCAACATGCATCGCCGCACCCTGCAGCGCATCCTCAGCAAGCGGGCGCCGCGTCCCTGACCGTGCCCCCTCAGGCGCGACCGGCCAGGGTCTCGAACATCACCACGAACCCGCGGCAGCCGCTGTGGGCGCCGGGTATGAGGAAGGCGATGGCCTGGGAGGTGCGCACCTTGCCCGGCGACACATAGGTGGCGCTGAAGGATCCCCGCCGCAGGCGCGCTTCCAGCAGGCCGGTCCACATCTCCTTGATGCCCGGACCACGCAGGATCATGATGTTGTCGATGCGCTGCCCGACCGTCGCCTTGGGATCGAGATTGAGCCACAGGCAGAAGGCGCGGTTGAGCTGCTTGATGGTGCGCTCGGCGTCGAGCACCAGACAGGGCAGCGGGCAGGCCTCGAGTACCCGGGCGAGGTCCTGCGAATTGCCCGCCAGGGCCAGCCGGTCGAGCTCCTTCTGCAGGGTCTCGCAGCGCAGTCTGGCATGGGTGAGACAGAAGGTGCGGAGCATCGAGGCGAGGTTGGCCTTGCCGTCGCGGGTGCGGGCCACCTCGTTGACCACGGCACCGAGACGGGTCCCCCGGCTGGTCGCGATCTCCTTGAGATAGTCCCAGAACTCCTGCTCCAGCTTGATCGATGTGCGCACCTCGCCGACACGCATGGTCTTGCGGATCATGGACGCGCTCCGCGTGCTGCCATGCACACACTGGGTACCATAATGTCCCCCTGGGGGCAGTTACCGGTTGAGCGTCATTGTGCGACGGGATAAGTTTCATTGACGTAAATAAAGGGTTAGCAGACCCTTAAGATTACGGCTTTGGCAAGCCCGGAGGAGCCTCGATGACGGAACAGACCAAGCCGACCGCGACATCCCCGCAGGCGGCCGAGGCCGCCGCCGGCGCCACCGGCCAGCCGCAGGGCGTTGCTGCCGCCGGTCGGCCTTCGACCGAGACGGCTGCTGCCGCAGCCACTCCGGCCGGCCAGCCCGCAGCGGGTCAGGCTGCCCCGAGTGAGGCTGTCGAAGTGATCGCGCCGCCGCCTCCGGGTGCCATCGAGACCATCCCGGTGCCGCCGGGGGTGACCATCGAGCTGTCCGATCCGGCCTTCGACCCGCGCGTGGCGCGCTATGTGGTCGATGGCGAGGATCTGGTGGTCACCCTCGACAATGGCGCCGTGCTGCGTCTCGAGGGCTTCTTCGCTCCCGAGGACAACCCGCCGAGCCTCTCGGTTCTGGGCGGGCCGGAGCAGCCGGCCACCGCGCTGCTGGCCGGTGCCGCCGAGGCAGCGGCAATCGAACCGGCCGCCGGCCCGGCGGCGGCCCCCGCCCATGGTGGCGGCGCCGGCTTTTCGGCGTTCGCCCCAGGCAGCATCGGGGAAGGTCTGGAGGCCACCGGCGTGCTGCCGCCGACGGCACTGGGCTTCGGCGTGGGAGCCGGCGAGGTCGAGGGCGGTCTGACCACGGCGGCGGGCGGCGGCCTGCCCGGTGAAGCGCCCGAAATCACGCTGCAGACCTTCGTGCGGGCGACCGTGGCCGAGGAGAGCATCGGCTACCAGCCGGCGAGCACCAGCAGCCAGCTGCGCAATCCCGACGCCTCCGGCGCGCCCGAGATCAACGGCGTCGATCCGCGCAATCTGACGCTCGATCAGACGCGTGGCGTCGAGGTCGTGTTCCAGAGCGAGGAGGCCGGCTTCAACAATACCCTCGGCTTCTTCACCATCGGCGAGGATGGCAGCTTCGGCGATGTCGGGATCGTCTTCCCGAATGTCAGCGCGGTCGGCGACAGCGACGGCGACGGCACGCTGGTGCCCGGCGGAACCCGCGTCTCCCTCGGCACCTTCGACGCCGGCGCCCAGCTCGGCTTCTTCGTGGTGGCCGATGGCGCCGACCAGAATCCGGGGCTCGAGGCGCTGCTCGCCAGTGGCCATTTCGAGCTGCGCAACGGGGATAC
>CAYYZI010000047.1:0-10671 GCA_964475675.1 uncultured Geminicoccaceae bacterium | reverse complement strand
ACCCCCGGCCTGTCGGCGATGATCCTGCTGTTCGCCGGCATGCAGAGCTCGCTGTCGATGGTCTACGACCGTGAGATGGGCTCCATGCGGGTGCTGCTGGTGAGCCCGTTTCCGCGCTGGTTCCTGCTCACCTCCAAGCTCGCCTCGGGAGTGATCGTCGCCTGTCTGCAGGTCTACGTGTTCCTGGCGATCGCCTGGTTCTGGGAGATCCGACCGCCGATTCTGGGCTATTTCGCGGTCTTTCCGGCCCTGCTGCTGAGCGGCCTGATGCTGGGCGCACTGGGGCTGCTGCTGTCCTCGATGATCCGCCAGCTCGAAAACTTCGCCGGGGTCATGAACTTCGTCATCTTCCCCATGTTCTTCGCCAGCTCGGCGCTCTACCCGCTGTGGCGGATCCGCGAAAGCAGCTACGCGCTCTATCTGGTCTGCGCCTTCAACCCCTTCACCTATGCGGTGGAGCTGATCCGCTTTTCGCTCTACCTGCAGCCCAACCTCGAGGCGCTGGCGATCACCGCCGGCTGGACCGCGGCCTTCCTGGCGCTCGCCCTGTTCGGCTACAACCCCCAGCGCGGTTTCATCGCCGCCACCGGCAAGGGGGAATGATCAGCCGAGGGCGAAGCCCTGCCGTACCCCGTCGATCACATACTGCATGGCCAGCGCCCCCAGCAGCAGCCCCAGCAGTCGCGACAGCACATTGATCATCGTCGGCCCCAGATATTGCTGGATGCGGTTGCCGAGAAGCAGCGCCAGATATGTTGCCGTCATGATCAGCGCCAGCGCCGCCGCCACCGACAGTAGCTGCGGCCAGGAACGGGCATAGCGCTCGGCGGCGAGGATGGTGGTGGTGATCGCCGCCGGCCCGGCGATGAGCGGAATGCCCAGCGGGAACACGGCGATGTCCGAGGTCTGCGGCTCGCTGGCGATGTGCCCGGCGGTGCCGCCTCGGCGCTCGCCGCGGCGCTCGAACACCATCTCCAGCGCCAGCATGAACAGGAACAGGCCGCCGGCGATGCGGAAGGCGGCGATGCCGATGCCCAGCCCGTCCAGCAGGCCGCGGCCGAACAGCACGAACAGCAGCAGCACGAGGCCGCCGATGACCACCCCCTTGAGGGCGATCTGGTGCCGCTCGGCGGCCGAGGCATCGGCGGTGATGGCGATGAAGATGGGCACCAGGCCGAGCGGATCGACGGTGACGAAATAGGCCACCAGTGCCGTGGTGAAGACCTCGCTCACCCGCCGGCTCCGGCCCGGTTCAGTATGTGGCGCGGCCGCCGGAGAGGTCGAACACCGCCCCGGTGGTGAAGGAATTCTCCTCGGAGACGATCCAGGCGACCATCGCCGCGATCTCCTCGAGCTCGACGAAGCGCCCGCGCGGGATCTTGGAGAGCATGTAGTCGATGTGCTCCTGGCTCATCTGATCGAAGATGCGGGTGCGCGCCGCCGCCGGGGTGATGCAGGCGACCGAGATGTTGTGGGAGGCGAGCTCCTTGCCGAGCGACTTGGTGAGGGCGATGACCCCGGCCTTGGCGGCGCTGTAGGCCGCGGCGTTGGGATTGCCCTCCTTGCCGGCGATCGAGGCGGTGGAACAGATGCGGCCGTAATTCTGTTCGACCAGTTGCGGCACCACCGCCCGCAGGGTGTGAAAGACGCCGGTGAGATCGATGTCGATCACCTGCCGCCAGGCTTCCAGCGGATATTCCCAGAGCGGCATGGTGGGGCCGGCGATGCCGGCATTGGGCACCAGGATGTCGATGCCGCCGATCTCCGCATTGGTGGTGGCAACGGCCTGCTCGACCGAGGCATAATCGATGACATCCGCGGTCACCGCCACCGCCCGACCTTCCGAAGCCAGCGCGGCGACGGTGCCGGCCAGGGTCTCGGCATCCCGGTCCCAGAGTGCCACCGCGGCCCCCGAGCGCAGCAGGCGCGAGGCGATCGCCCGGCCGATGCCCTGGGCGGCCCCGGTGACCACCGCCCGGCGGCCTTCGAGATCGATCCTGTTCATGCTTTTCCTCCCCGTGAACCGTTCAAGGCATGGCACAGCCGCCGGCCGCCGGCAACGGCCGCCGGTGCCTCAGTGCCGTCGCCTTCAGCAGCTCGCGTCGTTGCAGGCGGGTGCGCCGGCGAGGTGGGGATCGCTGACCGGGTAGCCGAAGCGCAGGCTCTCGGTGACGAAGATGGGAACGTCCCGATATCCCACCATCAGCGGCCAGCCGTTGCGCGCATAGGTGGCGAAGGCCACCCGCCCGCAGCCCTTGCGAAGCGGCGGACGCAGCCCCTTTTCGACCCGCTGGAGCAGCGCGATGGAGCGCACCAGAGGCTCGGCGAAACGTTTCATCCAGCGGCTCGCCAGCACCTCGGCGCAGATCGTCTCGCCGCGCTGCAACACGTTGTAGATGCTGCCATAGCCGGCGACCGAGGGCCCCGGGCTCCAGCTCTCAAGGCGATAGCCGTCGAGGGTGGCGCCGTCATCGCCTTGGGCCGAAATGGGCCGCTGCGCGCCGCTCCCGTCGAGACGGAAGATCCGGCCCGCATCGAGGTCCAGCAGATAGCGGCGGCCGTCCACCTCGCCGAGGGCGCGGCGGCCGTCGTCGCCGAGCTCGATGCGCAGCGGCAGGTTCTCGAGGCGCGCGAGCAGCAGCGTGCCGGCCCGCAGCGGACCCGAAAGTGCCATCGCGACCAGGGCTGCCACCAGCACGGCTCTACCCGGAAGATGTGCCATTCGGTCTCCTTCCCTTCCGGTATCGCCGGGCGCGAAGTTCGTGCCGGTGGTCATTCCGTACGGCCGAAGACCCGGGCGAAGATCGTGTCGACATGACGCAGGTGATACCGGAGATCGAAAAGTTCCGCCAGCCGATCGCTCGTCAGGCGTGCGGTCACCTCGGGATCGGCGGCCAGCAGCTCCTGCAGCGGCCGGCCCTCGGCAAAGGCCCGCATGGCGTGACGCTGCACCACCTCATAGGCGCTCTGGCGCGGCATGCCGCTCTCGGTCAGCGCCAGCAGCACCCGCTGCGAAAAGACCAGCCCGTGGGTAGCCTCGAGATTGGCGCGCATGCGCTCGGGATGGACCACCAGCCGCTCGACCAGCCCGGCCAGCCGGGCGAGGGCGAAATCGGCGAGGATCAGCGCATCCGGCAGCATCACCCGCTCCACCGAGCTGTGGGAGATATCCCGCTCGTGCCACAGCACGATGTTCTCGAGCGCCGGACCCAGCGTGGCGCGGATCATGCGGGCGAGGCCGGTCAGGTTCTCGCTGAGGATGGGGTTGCGTTTGTGGGGCATGGCCGAGCTGCCCTTCTGCCCGGGGGCGAAGGGCTCCTCCACCTCGCGCACCTCGGTGCGCTGGAGATGCCGGATTTCCACCGCCAGCCGCTCGATGGCGCTGGCCACCAGGCCCAGGGCGGCGTGCATGCTGGCATGGCGGTCGCGCGGGATGACCTGGGTGGCAATGGTCTCGGGCTCGAGTCCGAAGCGCGCCGCCACCGCCTCCTCGACCCGGGGATCGATGTTGGCATAGGTGCCGACCGCGCCCGAGATCTTGCAGGTGGCGATCTCCGCCCGGGCGCGTTCGAGCCGGCCGCGGGCCCGGGCGAACTCGGCATGGTGGCCGGCCAGCTTGAGGCCGAAGGTGGTGGGTTCGGCGTGGACGCCGTGACTGCGGCCGATGCACACCGTGGTCTTGTGCTCGAAGGCCCGGGTTTCGAGGGCGCGCAGCAGATCGTCGAGATCGACGAGCAGGATGTCGAGGGCGCGGCAGAGCTGGATGGCGAGGCTGGTGTCCAGCAGGTCCGAGGAGGTCATGCCCAGATGGAGGATCCGGGCATCGACGCCGCAGACCTCCTCGATATGGGTGAGAAAGGCGATCACATCGTGGCGGGTCACCGCCTCGATCTCCTCCACCCGGGCCGGATCGATCAGCCGGTCGCGGTTCTCGGCCACCGCGGCGGCCAGCCGGGTGGCAACGCTGCGTGGCACCAGCTCGAGATCGGCCATGGCCTCGGCCACTGCCAGCTCGACATCGAGCCACAGCGACAGCCGGGCCTCCGGGGAGAAGAGGGCCGCCATCTGCGGCCGGCTGTAACGCGGGATCATGGCGCGGCTCCACTGTGCGACGAGGGGCGGCGGGGAGGGGTCCGGCCGCCTTGTACCAGCCCCTCGGCGGTGTATTAAGGGTACACGGGGTCGCGCGCCCCGGGAAACTGGCGAGCAACATGGCGATCCGCGAGGAACCGGTACCCTCCCGCAAGGCGCCCCTGGCACTGGTTCTGGCCTCGGCCTTCGGCGGTCTCGTGGTCATCGCCCTGGTGGTGGTGCTGGGCCTGTCGCTGTGGGTGGCCGCCCGCAACACCACCGAGCTGCTGACCGAGAAGGGCAGCCTCATCCTGCAGCTGGTGACCGAACGCATCCGCGACCATCTCGCTCCGGCGCAGGCGCTGGTGAATTCGGTCGGGGCGCAGCTCGAGCGAGGGGAACTCGGGCTCTCGGATCTGACCGCGCTTGGCAGCGCACTCGGCTACACGCTGGCGGCGGCGCCACAGATCCAGGGCAGCGTGGTGATCAGCCCCGAAGGGTGGATGCTGTCGGTGTTCCGCGGTGCCGACGGGCAGATCGCCAATGCCATCGAGGATTGGCAGGGCAAGCCGCACATCCGGGCCGCGGTGGTCGAGCTCATGCGGAGCGGCGATGCGCGACCGGTATGGGGACCACCCCTCTACATCGCCGAGACGGGATCGACGATCATCAACTTCGCACGCCCCATCTACCGCGACGGGCGCTTCGTCGGCGCCGTGGTGGCGACCATCGCGGTCGAGCGTCTGGCGGCCTTTCTCGCCGAGTTGGGGGCGAAGCTGAATGGCAAGGTGTTCGTTCTCTACGGGCGCGACCGGGTGCTGGCCTATCCCGGGATGCAGGCAGCGGAGCTCGATCTCTCTCCCGAACGGCCGCTGCCGGGCCGGGAGGAGATCGGTGATCCGGTGCTCGCCGCAATCTGGAGCGAGGGGTTCGAGGAGCGCAGCATCCGGGGCGATCTCTCGGGGCACTGGAACCGGATCCGCGGCCGTGGCGTCTATTACTATCTCTACCGCGAGCTGGCCGAGGATCGCGAGGTTCCCTGGCTGGTGGGGGTCTATTTCCGCGCCCGTCAGGTCGCCGACCAGCTGCGCCGGTTGCGAATGGCGCTGGTGATGGCCATCCTGGCGGTGCTGGCCAGCCTGGCCGCCGCCGTCGTGCTGGCGCGGCGGATGGCGCGACCGATCGGTCGTCTGGCCGACGCCTCGATGCGCGTCGCGGCCCTCGATCTCGATGGTCTGGAGCCGTTGCCGGGATCCTCGGTGCGCGAAATCGACCAGGCGGCCCGGGCCTTCAACGGCATGGTGGCGGCGCTGCGCTCGTTTGCCCGTTACGTGCCGCGCGAACTGGTCCGGCATCTGATCCGTACCGGCGAGGGGCAGTACCCGGAAAGCCGGGAACTGACCATCATGTTCACCGATCTGGCCGGCTTCACCGCCCTTTCCGAAACCCTCGACACCGCCGCCGTGGCCGATCTGGTGGAACGGCATTTCGACATGCTGGGGCGCTGCATCGAGGCCGAGGGCGGCACCGTCGACAAGTTCATGGGTGACGGGGTGATGGCCTTTTGGGGAGCGCCCGGGCGGGTCGCCGATCATGCCGAGCGGGCGGTACGGGCCGCTCGTGCGATCGCCATCCGGCATCTGGCGACGCGCGAGGACCCCACCTTCCTGCCGCTTCGGATCGGGATCCATACGGGCGAGGTGATCGTCGGCGAGATCGCCACCCGGGCGCGCACCAGCTACACGGTGCTGGGTGATGCGG
Organism: uncultured Geminicoccaceae bacterium; assembly: GCA_964475675.1. Classification (GTDB taxonomy): domain Bacteria; phylum Pseudomonadota; class Alphaproteobacteria; order Geminicoccales; family Geminicoccaceae; genus JALSRW01. Next base: position 4,839 of record CAYYZI010000047.1, on the reverse strand, counting down.
TGAACACCGCCTCGCGGCTGCAGGAACTGGTGCGCGACCTCTGTCCGGGTGCTCCGGTCGGCATCCTCCTCAGCGAGGCCACCGCGGATCGCCTCGAACCGGGCTGGCCACTCCAGGATCTGGGTTCCTGCCGGGTACGCGGGCGCCAGCACCGGCTTCACATCTTCCGGCTGGAAGCGGGGTGATCGCGGCCTTGCTGGGCCGGCTCGGCCGCCACGGTGCAGCGGTGATCGCGCTCGGCGTGTTCACCGGCCTGCTGGCGCCGCCCCTGGCCGCATGGCTGCGGCCGCTGCTGCTGCCGGCCATTCTGCTGCCCTTCATCGTCGCCCTGCTCAAGGTCGATTTCGCGCGGACCGCCGCGCTGCTGCGGCGTCCCGGCTTCTCGCTGCTGCTGCTGGCGTGGCTGCTGCTGGCCTCGCCGGTCCTGGTGTGGCTGGTGACCGCCGGCCTCGCCATCCCGCCCGAGCTGCGCGCGGCGCTGGTGACCAACGCCGCCAGCGCGCCGCTGATGGCCTCCGGTGCCCTGGCTCTCATTCTCGGGCTCGATGTCGGGCTGGCGCTGCTGACCACGGTGGCGGCCACGGCCCTCATTCCGCTGAGCCTGCCGCCGCTGGCCCTCCATCTGGCCGGGCTCGGTCTCGAGATCGACGCCTGGCGGCTCGGCGCCCGGCTCGGCCTGATGATCGGCGGCTGTTTCCTGGTCGCCCGCCTGGTGCGCCGACGGGTGGGCGAGCTGCAATTGCTGGCCTGGGGGCGTCAGCTCGACGGGCTGGCGGTTCTCGGTCTGTTGATCTTCGCGGTGGCGGTGATGGACGGGGTGGCCGATTTCCTGCGCTTGCGTCCGGCCTACGCGCTGCAGACGCTGCTCGCCGTGTTCGCCCTCAATGCCGGCCTCCAGGCGGTCTCGGCAGCCATCTTCTGGGGGCATGGCCGGCGCACCGCTCTGACCGTCGGTCTCCTGTCCGGCAACAACAATATCGGCATCGTCTTGGCGGCGCTGGTGGTGGAGGCACCGGTCGAGTTTCTCGTTTATGTCGCCATGGCGCAGTTTCCCATCTATCTTCTGCCGATCCTGCAGAAGCCGCTCTACGAGTGGCTGATGGCCGGGGAGGAGGAAACGTGATCGGCACCGTGCTACGCTTCTGGTTCGAGGAAATCCCGCGGGAGCGCTGGTTCGCTTGCGATCCCGCCTTCGACGACCTGGTCGCGGCGCGCTTCGGCAGGCTGGTGGAGAAGGCGGGCAAGGGCGCCTTCCATCCCGGGCCGGAGACGCCGGAAGGGGCACTCGCCCTCGTGCTGCTGCTCGATCAGTTTCCCCGCCACATCCATCGTGGCCACCGCCGGGCCTTTGCCTACGATGCCCGCGCCCGCAGCGCGGCCCGCAAGGCGATCGACTGCGGCTGCGACCAGAAGCTGCCCGGCGAACGCCGGAGTTTCCTGTACCTTCCCTTCGAACACAGCGAAGACCTCGCCGACCAGGAGCTGTCGCTGCGGCTGTTCGAGGCGCTCGGCGATCCGGTGGGGATCGATTACGCCAGACGCCACTACGAGATCATCGCCCGGTTCGGGCGCTTTCCCCACCGCAACGCGGTGCTGGGCCGCAAATCCACGGCCGAGGAAGAGGCCTTTCTGAGCCAGCCGGGCTCCTCCTTCTGAGCGGCCTGCGCGCGGCGCTCAGGCCGGGGCGGTATCCAGCTCGCGCAGGCGGGCGCTCATCTCGCGGCGGTAGGGCTCGTCGCTGGCGATGCGGGTGATGAAATCCTCGAAGGCCAGCTCCGGCGCCAGCCGGCGATGGGCGAGCCTGAGCGCGGCCGGCTGGGTCAGCGCCGGCAGCGGGCAGCGGATGGTGGGGATCTCGGCGATGCGCACGCTGCGTCCGGCCACCCGCAGGGGACCGGCGCGTCCGCGATAGACGCCGACGCGGACCAGCCGGCCGACCTCCTCGACGGTGATCGGCAGCTCCGCTTCCTCGTAGTCGTAGCGTTCCCCCACCCCTTCGGTGGCGTGCATCCGCTCGAGCTGAGCCGGCGTCAGCCAGGTCACGAACACATAGGCCAGCGCACCCTCGAGAGGGGCCAGCGAGGCCGGCAGCGAAGCGTAGCGGGAAAAATGCGCCGAGTAGACCACCGCGTGATCGTGCAGCACCGCCCGGGCCACCGGGATCGGCGCGTCGAGACGGGGAAACTTGCGGGCGAGCTGCGAGGGGGCGGCGTTGGAGCCCAGTGCCAGCACCGGGATCCGCCCCTCGAACCGGGCCGGGCGGCCGGTTCCGGCGCCGAACACGTAGGACCCCTCGGGCAGGTCGAAGGGGTAGGCTTCGGCGCGCCGCACGATCTCCTGCCTGTCCACCCCGAATCTCCCGCCAGACTCCCGGACAAACAATACACGAAAGGCGCGAGTTTCGCAAAGCAAATAAGCTACACGTTGAAATAACGCGCCTGCGGATGGTGAATGACGATGGCCGAGGTACTTTGCTCGGGGTCGAGCTGGTATTCTTCGGACAACCGCACGCCGATCCGCTCGGCACCGAGCAGCTCCAGAAGCGGCACCTGCGCCGCCAGGTCCGGACAGGCCGGATAGCCGAAACTGTAGCGGGAGCCGCGATAGCCCTGCCGCAGCAGCTCGCGGCGGTCGGTGGCATCGAGATGGCCGAAACCCAGCTCGGCGCGGATGCGGGCGTGGACGTATTCGGCCAGCGCCTCGGCGAGCTCCACCGACAGCCCGTGCAGCCGCACGTAGTCCTGGTAGCGGTCGGCGGCGAACCATTGCCGGGCGACTTCCGAGGCCCGTGCGCCCACGGTGACGAGCTGGAGTGCCACCACATCGCGCTCGCCATCGGCGACGTCGCGCACGAAATCGGCGATGCACAGGCCGTCCCGGCGGCGCTGGCGGGGAAGCCGGAAGCGCGCCACTTCGCGCGTCCCGCTCTCGTCGAACAGCACCAGATCGTTGCCTTCGCCGGCCGCCTTCCAGTAGCCGTAGACCGCGCTGGGAGTGAAGATGCCGAGCTTCCTGTCCTCCTCGAGCAGGCCCTCGAGCACCGGACGCAGCGCCTTTCGCGCCCAGGCCAGGAATTCCTCGTGGCGGCGGCCCTGTTTTTCGTAGCCCCAGTGGAACTGGTAGAGCATCTGCTCGTTGAGCCACGGCAGCAGTGCCTCGACCGGTACCCGCTCGATCACCCTGGGACCGAAGAAGGGCGGCTCGGGCACCTCGACCTCGCGGGTCAGCTCCCGTCGCTTGAGACGGATCTCCTCGAACTCCACCGGCCGCATCGGCGCGGCCGGCGCCTCCTGGGTGAGCTCCAGGGCGCGCGGCTTCTTGCCGGGTTTGGCACGGGCGCGGGCCTTGGCCGCCCGCTCGCGGACATGGGCCTCGAAGCCGCCGCTCACCACCCGGTTCATCAGGTCGAGACCGTCGAAGGCGTCGCGGGCGTAGGCGACCGGTCCCTCGCCGTAGGCGCGGTAGCAATCCTCCTCGACATAGGCCCGGGTCAGGGCGGCACCGCCCAGCAGCACCGGCAGGCGCAGGCCCTGGCGCTGCATCTCCTCCAGGTTCTCCCGCATGACGACGGTGGATTTGACCAGCAGGCCGGACATGCCGATGGCATCGGCGCGATGCTCCAGGGCGGCCTCGACGATCGCCGAGAGCGGCTGCTTGATGCCCAGATTGATCACCCGGTAGCCGTTGTTGGTGAGGATGATGTCGACCAGGTTCTTGCCGATGTCGTGGACATCGCCCTTGACCGTGGCCAGCACCACCGTGCCCTTGTGCGAGCCCTCCTCCCGTTCCATGTGCGGCTCGAGCAGGGCCACTGCGGCCTTCATGGTCTCCGCGCTCTGCAGCACGAAGGGCAGCTGCATCTTGCCACTGCCGAACAGCTCGCCGACCACCTTCATGCCGTCCAGCAGATGCTCGTTGATGATGGTCAGCGGGTCCATTTCGGCCAGGGCCTCGGCGATGTCTTCCTCGAGACCCTGGCGGTCGCCCTCGATGATCCGCAGCCGCAGGCGCTCGCGCACATCTGCCGGGCGCTCGCGGGCCACCGCCGCCTCCGCCTTGCGCTCGGCGAAGAGGGCCATGAAGGCCTGCAGCGGATCGTAGCCCGGGCGTCGGCGGTCGAAGATGAGATCCTCGGCGATGCGGATCTCTTCCTCGGGAATGCGGTGCAGCGGTACGATCTTGGAGGGATGAACGATGGCCCCGGTCAGCCCGCGCTTGATGGCATGGTCGAGGAACACCGAATTGAGGACGTGGCGGGCGGCAGGATTGAGGCCGAAGGAGACGTTGGAGACCCCGAGGATGATCTGGATCTCGGGGAACTCGGCGGCGATCCCTTCGATCGCCTCCAGCGTCCAGAGCGCCAGCTTGCGCTCCTCCTCGCCGCCGGTGCAGACGGTGAAGGTCAGCGGATCGACCAGCAGATCGCCCTGCGGCAGTCCGAACCGGCCGCAGGCGAAATCGACCAGGCGGCGGGTCACTTCGAGCTTGCGGGCGGTGGTCTTGGCCATGCCCTCTTCGTCGATGGTCAGTGCCACCACCGCTGCGCCGAACTTGCGGGCCAGCCGCAGGCGGGCGGCGGCCGCCTCCTCGCCATCCTCGAAATTGATGGAATTGATGGCGCCCTTGCCGCCATAGAGGGCGAGCGCCCGCTCGATCACCGGCAGCTCGGTCGAATCGAACACCAGCGGGGCATCGACCTGACCACGCATGCGGCTGACCAGGGCCACCATGTCGGCGGCCTCGTCGCGCCCCACATAGGCGGTGCACAGATCGAGGGCATGGGCGCCGCCGCGGACCTGTTCGCGGCCCATCGCCACGCAGGCCTCCCAGTCGCCGGCC
>CAYYZI010000046.1:0-10790 GCA_964475675.1 uncultured Geminicoccaceae bacterium | reverse complement strand
GGGGCCGGAATCGGGGGGCGGGCCTCGAAGCGCTCGAACCAGGCGGCGAGCTTGGCGCGGCCGTCGCGCCACTTGTCGGCGCCGAAGCGGAAATCGAGATAGCCCAGCGCGCAGCCGATGGTGATGCTGCCGATATCGGGCTCCTCGCCGAGCTGGTCGACATTCCGTTCCAGCCAGTCGAGACCGCGCTGCACCTTGAGCTTCTGATGCTCGACCCAGGCCTGCCAGCGCAGCTCCTCGGGCCGCAGGAAGGTCTCGTAGCGGGCGAGAAGGGCGGCCTCCATGATGCCGTCGCCCAGCGCCTGCAGGGTGAGCGCCCGCCAGCGCGCCTCGCCGGCCTGCGGAAACAGCCGGTTGCCGCCGGCCAGATGGTCCAGGTACTCGCAGATGACGCGGGAATCGTAGAGCGCGTGGCCATTGTCGAGGACCATGGTGGGCAGCTTGCCGAGCGGATTGTCGGCGATCACGGCGGCGCTGGGCTCGACCGGCGACAGGAGATGATCGTCGACCGTGATGCGCTCGGCGAGGCCCAGCTCGTGGGCCGAGACCATGACCTTGCGGCCGAAGGGCGATGCCGGATTGCTGTGCAGACGCATCTCTCGTTCTCCCCCGTCATTCTCTGTGGTTCACCGGGGCCGGAGGGCGGCGCCCTTGGTCCGGCCTTGCGACTGCACAACAGGTAGTGCCTCGCCGCCTCGGGCGAAAGCCCCGATGGCGCGCGGTCAGCCGGTGGCCCGAAGATGGTCGGCCTCGCCCACGTGCAGGGTCCACAGCACCACCCGTTTCAGCACCTTGCCCAGAGCCTCGTCGAAGGCCTCGACCACCGCTTCCATGCGGCGCGCGGAGATCGCGTACTCGGCCGCGAAGCGTTCCACCGCCACCACCCGCCGCCAGGGCATGCGCAGCAGGGTGGCGGTCAGGGAGACCGTGACCATGCGCTGCCGGTCCACGGTTTCCCGCACCTGAAAGGCGGTCAGCACCGAGCGCAGCAGATAGTCCGGGCGCAGCGGGTCGCGATCGGTGCCGACGGCGGCGATGGCGCCGGAGGCGAGAAAGGACTGGACCAGCAGGATCTGGATCAGGCTGGGCACCCGGTCGGACCAGACCGCGTTGGCGAAATAGGCGATCTCGGTGCCGTCCCGCACGAGCGCGATGCGGTCGGTATCCAGTGCCCGCTCGGCCAGGGGCTCGCTCACCGCCAGCGACCATTCGACCGCCGCCAGGCCTTCGGGAAAGGTGGTCTTGGGGGTGAGCCGGAACACCCGCGGTGGCGGCCCCGGCCGCGGCAGCGTCGCACAAGAGGCGAGCAGGGCCGGCGCCGCGACGGCACCGAGCTGCAGCAGCCGGCGACGCCGGAGCCCGACGCGGCCGTCGTTCCCGTTCATGGCTGCACGCCCTGCGACAGACGATCGCCGAAGAAGAAGCGGGCGGGATCCTGGCGGATATCGCGCAGCAGGCTCTGGAGTTCGTTGACCATCCGTGTCGCATCCTCGATCAGTCCGGTCAGCAGGGGCAGGCCGGTATCGGTGAAATCCTTGATGGAAGCGCGATTTTCCTCAACCAGCAGGCGCAGTTGTCGGGACATTTTTGCGACTTCGCGTGACGCATCGGCGACATTCGCCAGCACCTTCTCGAGCTGGGCGTCGCGTTTTTCCAGCCGCGCGGTCAGGGTTTCCGCGAGCCGGGTGGTGGCGCGGGCGGTCCGGTCGAGATCGGCCAGCAGCCCCGGCACTTTCCGGAGCGCCGATTCCATCTGGTCGGCGGCGCCGGCGCCATGTTCGAGCAGCGCCTCGATGCGCGCCAGATTGGGGCCACTCAGCATCCGCTCCGCGCGTTCGAGAACCCGGTTGAAGCGATCGACGGTGGTCGGCAGCGCCGCCGTCACCTCGTCGAGGGAGCGGGTCAGTTTGGAAAGGGGCGAGGGCAGGGCGGGGATCTCCGGCAGTTCGCCGGGCTTGGTCTGCGGTGGCGGCGGAGCCTGCGGGAACAGATCGAGGGCCACATAGAGCTGGCCGGTGAGCAGGCTTTCGAGCTGCAGACGGGCGCGCAGGCCGGCGGCGATCAGATCCTCGATCCGCCCCGGACCCTCACCGGCGAGACGGATGCGGTCGGGGGTGATCTCGATGATCACCGGCACCTTCAGAGCGCCGGTGGCCACATCGTATTCGGCGGCGATCTCCACCACTGTGCCCACCGGCACCCCGCGAAACGCCACCGTCGCCCCGCGCCGCAGCCCCTTCACCGATTCGTTGAAGCGGATCAGAAAGCGCTCGGTGCGCGAGAAGAGACGCCCGCCGCCCACCGCCACCACCAGAGCCAGGAGCAGCAGCAGGGCGCCGAGGACGAAGGCACCGATCAGGCGGGGATCCGCGCGTCTGCTCAAGAACCGTCTCCCGGAGCGCTGGCGGTGACGGGAAAGGCCGCACCGCGGGTGAGAAAGGCGCGGACCTTGGGCGGGCCGCCGGCGGCGAGCTCGCGGGGCGCGCCCCGGGCGAGGCCGGTCCGCGTCTCGATGTCCAGAAACACGCAGTTGTCGGCGATGGTCAGGATGCTGGCCAGTTCATGGGTGACCACCACCATGGTGGTGCCGAGACCGGCCCGCAGTTCGAGGAGCAGTTCGTCGATGTGGCGGGCATTGAGCGGATCGAGGCCGGCGGTGGGCTCGTCGAGGAACAGGAGCTCGGGATCGAGGGCCAGCGCCCGGGCGATCGCCGCCCGCTTGCGCATGCCGCCGGAAAGCTCGTGTGGATAGGATTCCTCGAGACCACCGAGGCCCACCAGGGCCAGCCGGTAGGCCACCAGATCGGCGATCACCCCGGCATCGAGGGCGGTGTGACGGCGCAGCGGCAGGGCCAGGTTCTCGGCGAGGGTCAGCGAGCTCCAGAGCGCCCCGCTCTGGAAGGCGACGCCGAGCCGGCACTGCAGCGCCGCGCGCCGGTCGGGATCGAGATCCCAGAGCGAAACGCCGGCGATCCGCACCTCGCCGGCAAATGGCGGCAGCAGCCCCACCAGCGCCCGCATCAGGGTGCTCTTGCCGCAGCCGCTCTCGCCCATGATGACGAAGATCTCGCGGCGACGGACGACGAAGTCGACATGGTGCAGAACCTCGAGCTCCTCGTAGCCGACCGCCAGATCGCGGACCTCGAGGCAGATCTCGGGCGGGACGGTGGACATGGCCGGGTCAGATGTCGAGGGCATAGTAGACCACGGTCATCAGGGCGTCGCCGACGACGATGAGCACGATGCCGAGGACCACCGCACCGGTGGTGGCGCGGCCGACATCGGCGGCGGTGCGGCCACTGCGCATGCCCATCAGGCAGCCGGCATAGCCTACCAGCCAGCCGAACAGGGCGGCCTTGCCGAGACCCGCCCCGAAATCGGCGAAGGAGAGATAGCTCAGGCTCTGCTCGTAATACTGCAGCAGCGTGACCTCGGAGAGCAGGGTGGTGCTGACGGCACCACCGAGGATGCCGATCGCATCGGCATAGAGGGCCAGGAGCGGCATCATCAGGGCCAGCGCCAGCAGGCGCGGCAGCACCAGATAGTCGACCGGCGGGATGCCGAGGGTCAAAAGCGCATCGACTTCCTCGCCGGCCTGCATGCTGCCGAGCTCGGCGGCATAGGCCGCCCCGGTGCGCCCGGCCATGATGATCGCCGCCATCAGCGCTCCCATCTCGCGAGCCATGCCCAGGGTCACGAGATTGGCGACATAGATCTCCGCGCCCACCCGTTCGAGCTGGGTGGCACCGACGAAGGCCAGGATGACACCCACCAGCACGCTGATCAGGCTGACGATGGGCAGGGCATCGGCGCCTGCCCGCTGCATGAAGTGGAGCAGGTCCCGCCATTCGAACTGCACCCGGCCGCGCGCCAGGCGGGCGAAGGCGAGGGCCAGTTCGCCGATGAAGCCGAGCGCCCCGCCGAGCGCTCCGGCGGCGGCGGCGAAGGCGAGACCGAGGCGGGCCAGCAGGCCCGGAGGGCGGGTCGGCTCGACCGGGCGGGCGCGGGCCCGGACGGCGGCCAGGGACAGGAGACGCGCCACCCCCTCGGGCAGCGCCTCCTGCCGGATCTCGATGCCGCGTTGGCCGGCCCAGGCCTCCAGCCGCGCCAGGGTGACCACGAAGCGGCTGTCCCAGCGTTCCAGCCCGCGGCCGTCGAAGAGCAGCAGTCGCAGCGGCCCCGCCCGCTCCAGCCCCGCCACCAGCTCCTCGAGCGAAGGCAGTCGGGCCCGCAGCGTCCAGGCACCCGAAAATCGGAGCCGCAGACTGTGTTCCTGCGGCCCCGGCAGCAGCGCACAGCCGCCCTGCGCCGATTCGTCGGTTGCATTGTGCTCCACGGCCCGCTCTGCGTGCATCGGGTCTTTCCGTTGCCACCCGGGCTCTTTTGACGGCGCCGCCGGGCTTGTGCAACCGCAAGGGGGAGAATCGGTGCCGGAGCGGTACCGCTGGCGGGGAGAAGAAGCGATGATGGGATCCGGGATCCGCGCGTTCGGTGGGGCGGGCCGCGCGGCCGGCGCCGGCATGCTGCTGCTGCTCGGCGGATGCTCGGCGGTGCCCGACGGGGCGGGAAGCCGGGAGGCGATGGGTGCGCCCACGGCGCGGGTCTATGACGTCGATGCCGGGCGCTTTCTCGAGGAGGCGGAGCTCTGGCCGCGTCTTGCGGCGGCGGATTTCCTGCTGCTCGGCGAAACCCACGACAATGCCGAACATCACCGCCTCCAGGCCCGCATCCTGCGGCGCCTGGCCGATGTGCCGCCGGGCATCGGCGCGGTGGCCTTCGAGATGCTGCGCGAGGATCAGCAGCCGCTGGTGGACCGCCATCTCGGGGGTGCGGCGGCCGATCTCAGGGTCGTCGCCGAGGCGGTGGGCTGGCAGCAGAGCGGTTGGCCGGATTTCGCGCTCTACGAGCCGGTGTTCGCCGCCGCCCTCGACAGCGGGGCGCGCATCCTCGCCGCCGATCTCGCTCGGGGCCTGAGCCGGCGGATCCGCGAGCAGGGGCCGGTGGCGCTGGATCCGGAGCTGGTGCGGCGCACCGGCCTCGATCGGCCGCTGCCGCCGGCACTCGAAGCCGGGCTGCGGGAGATCCTGACCGAGGCCCATTGCGGGCGGTTGCCGGACCGCATGCTGCCCGGCCTGCTGCGCGTGCAGCGCGCCCGGGACGCGGTGATGGCGGCGCGCATGGCCGATTTCGAGGGGCCGGGACGGGTCGTGCTGATCACCGGCAGCGGGCATGCCCGGAAGGACTGGGGGGTACCCTTCTACCTGCGCCGGCTGGCGCCGCAGAAGCGTGCCGTCAGCCTCTCCTTCCTGGAGATGGTTCCCGGCGAGAAGGTGAAGCTGAAGGCACAGCCCTATGATCTGGTGTGGCTCACCGCGGCACCCGACCGCGATCGGCCCGACCCTTGTGATGCGATCGGTCCGCCCGCCGCCGGCAAGGCCGCGGAGCGGTGAGGACGAGGGCCGGAGGTGCCCGCTTTGCGTATGACGGCACCCGACCGCGCCCTATATTGTGAGGGTGCCGGCTCGCGGGAGCGGGCGCAGGAACGGCACCAGCGGCGATGAGCGAGATGTCCAGAGCCGGCCGGGCGAGCAGGTTCGTGGTTCCCTTGCTGCTGCTGACGGTGGCCACCATCGTCGCGGCCCTGCTGGTGCTCGCGCGCCCGGTGGTGGAAGCCCAGCCGCGCCGCGAAAAGGTCTGGGCGGTGCGGGTGACCACCGTGGAGCCGCAGCGCCGCCAGCCGCAGATCCGGCATTTCGGCCGGATCGTCGCCAGCCGCCGGGTGCCGCTCGACATGCGGGTGGGCGGCCGGGTGGTATGGATCTCGCCACGGCTCATCGAAGGAGCGAGGGTGGCCGCCGGGGAAGTCCTGGTCCGGGTCGACCCCTTCGATTATCGGATCGCCCTGCGTGAAGCGCGAGCACAGCTCGAGGAGGCGCGGGCCAGGCTCGCCGAGCTCGAGGCGGAGCTGGCGGCGGCCCGCGACCTGGAGGTGCTGATCGCCGAGCAGGTGGCGGTGGCCGAGCGCGAGGTCGATCGCCAGAAAAAGCTGCGCGGACGCAAGGTGGCCACCGAGAAGGCGCTCGATGCAGCACGGCTGCAACTCGCCTTGCGGCGGGTGACCCTGCGCGAGAACCAGCGCCGGCAGAGTACCCTCGAGCAGCGTGTCGCCCAGCAGCAGGCGGTGATCGAACGCCTGCGGGCGGCGGCCGAACGGGCCCGCCGCGATCTCGCCGAAACCGAGCTGAAGGCGCCCTTCGATGCCATCGTCGGCAAGGTCGATATCGGCCTCGGGCGCCAGCTCAAGCCCCGGGAGAGGATCGCCGTCCTCTACGATCTGGCCGGGCTGGAGGTCGCCTTCACCCTGACCGATCGCGAGTTCGGCCGGCTGTGGTTGGACGGGCTGCTGGGACGGGCGATCGAGGCCCGCTGGTACACCGCCACCCGCAGCTTCCGTCTGACCGGCAGGGTTTCGCGGCTGGCCAGCGAGATCGATGCGGCCAGCGGCGGCGTCGAGCTGCGGGCGGTGATCACCGACAATCCCGATGCCGCGCCGCTGCGACCCGGGGCCTTCCTCGAGGTGACGGTGCCGGATCTCGTCTATGAGGGGGTCGTCGCCCTGCCGCGCTCGGCGCTCTACGAGGGGGATCGGGTCTATGTGGTCGTGGACGGGCGCCTCGAGCCGCGCTCGGTCGAGCGGGTCGGCAGCGACGGCCCGATGGTGCTGGTGCGCGGGGCGCTGCTGCCCGGAGAGCAGGTGGTGGTCTCGCGGCTGGCGGAGATCGGCCCGGGCCTGCGGGTGAGGGTGGTCTCTTGAAAGGCCGCAGCCGCGGCGGGCTGCTGGCGCTGTTCGCGCGCCACCCCACCGCCGGCAATCTACTGATGGTTCTGATGCTGCTGGCCGGGGCGGTGGGCCTGACCAAGCTCAACCGGCAGTTCTTTCCCGATTTCGGCATCGACGTGATCAGCATCGGCGTGCGCTGGCCGGGGGCCAGCGCCGAGGATGTCGAGGCCAACATCATCGCGGCGATCGAGCCCGAGGTACGCTATCTCGACGGCGTCAAGCGGGTGGTGGCCACCGCCCGCGAGGGCCGTGCGCTGGTCAATGTCGAATACGAACCCGGCAGCGACATGGAAAAGGCGCTGGCCGAGGTCGAGCAGGCGGTGGCCCAGATCACCACCTTTCCCGAGGAGGCCGAGCGTCCCGAAGTGCGGCGCATCGTCCGCTACGACACCATCGCCCGGCTGGTGCTCTCGGGACCCTTCGAGGAGCGGGCGCTCAAGGCCTTCGCCAAGCGCATCCGTGACCGTCTGCTCGAGCGCGGGGTCGATCGCGTGACCCTGTTCGCGGCCCGCAGCGAGCGCATCCTGGTCGAGCTCGCCCCCCGCACCCTCTACCAGCTCGGCACCGATCTGGATGCGCTGGGCGCGCGCATCGCCCGCAGCTCGCGCGACATTCCTTCGGGCACCGTCGAGGGCTCGCTGGAACGGCGGCCACGGGCGCTCGGGCTCGCCCGCACCGCCGAGCAGGTCGGCGAAATCGAGGCGGCGGCACGCCCCGACGGCCAGCGCCTGACCTTCGCCGACATCGCCCGGGTCCGCGAGGGGTTCGACGAGCACGAACCCGAGGCGCGGCGCGGCGGCATGCGGGCCATCGAGCTGCACATCCAGCGCTCGCTCAATGCCGATGCCCTGACCGTCAACCGGATCGTTCAGGAGACCCTCGACGAGCTGCGGGCCGAACTGCCGCCCACACTCCGGCTCGAACGCTACGACGTGCTCGCCAACCTCATCCGCGACCGCATCGATCTGCTGCTGCGCAACGGGCTTTCCGGCTTCGTTCTGGTGATCGCCATCCTGTTCCTGTTCCTCAACGCCCGGGTGGCGTTGTGGGTGGCCGCCGGCATCCCGGTCTCGCTGGGGGCGATGCTCGGCATGCTCTGGCTGGGCGGCTACAGCATCAACATGATCAGCCTGTTCGCCATGATCCTGGCGATCGGCATCGTCGTCGACGATGCCATCGTCGTCGGCGAGCATTCCGCCGCGCTGAAGGAACGCGGACTGCCGCCGCAGCTGGCGGCCGAGAACGGTGCCCGCCACATGGTGGCGCCGGTGACCAGCGCCACCCTGACCACCATCGCCGCCTTCCTGCCGCTGTTCATGATCGGCGATGTGATCGGCACCCTGATCCGGGAGATCCCGACGGTGGTGGTGCTGGTACTGCTGGCGAGCCTGGTCGAGTGCTTCTTCGTCCTGCCCTCGCACATGCGCTCGGCGCTGGCCGCGGAGAGCCGTCCCGGCCGCTGGCGGCGCCGCTTCAACAGCCTGTTCGACAGCTTCCGCCAAGGGCCGTTCCGCCGGCTGGTGGGGCTGGCCCTCACCTGGCGCTACACCACCCTGGCGGCGGCGATCGCCATGCTGATCGTGATGGCCGGGCTGGTGCTGGGCGGCCATGTCGGATTCGTCTTCTTCAAGGGACCGGAATCCGACCGCATCCATGTCAGCCTGACCATGGCCCCGGGGGTCGGTCGCGACGAAACCGAAGCGGCATTGGCCGCCGTCGAGCGGGCCCTGCATCGGGGTCTCGAGAACCTCGGGGTGCGGCCCGAGGATGTGCTGGTGATGACCCTTTCGCGGCTGGGCAGCAATCCCTCCCGGCTGCCCGGCGTGGCCGGTGCCAGCGGCGACAATTACGGGGCGATGGAGGTTGAGCTCACCCCCTCCGATCAGCGGCCGGTGCGCACCCAGGCGGTGGTCGATGCCTGGACCGCGGCCCTGCCGCCCATTCCCGGCCTCGATACCCTGACCATCCGCGAGCGCAGCGGCGGCCCGCCGGGCCGGGAAGTGGACATCCGCCTGCGCGGCGGCGACAGCGTGGCCGCCCTCAAATCCGCTGCCGGCGAGCTCGAACGGGCGCTGGCCGGCTTTCCGGGGGTCAGCCAGATCGACGATGATCTTGCCTACGACATGCCGGAGATCACCATCCGCCTGACCGAACGCGGTCGCACCCTCGGTTTCACCACCGAGGAGATCGGCCGTCAGCTCCGGGCGGCCTTCGAGGGGACCATCGCCACCCGCTTCTCGCGCGGCGACGAGGAGGTGGAGGTGGTGCTGCGGCTGCTGCCGGAGGCACTCCGGGACATCGACATCGGCAGTTTCGAGCTGATCCGCCCGGGCGGCGGGCTGGTGACCCTGAGCGAGGTGGCGCGGCTCGCCACCAAACGCGGCTTCGCCGCCATCCGCCGCGAGGATGCCGCACGCGAGGTGGCGGTGACCGCCGAACTCGACGAAAGCCTGATCCGCCTCGAACAGCTAGAGGAGGCACTGGCGCCCGATCTCGAACGCATCGCCGGCAGCTACGGTCTCACCTGGCGCTTCGCCGGGCGGGCCGAGGAACAGGCCGGCACGCTGGCCGATCTGCGGCTCGGCGCGATCGTCGCCCTCGGCCTCATCTACATGGTGCTGGCCTGGGTGTTCGGCAGTTTCACCCGCCCCCTCGTGGTGATGGCGGTGGTGCCCTTCGGGGTGATCGGCGCGGTCATCGGCCATCTGGTGATGGGCTATGATCTCACCATTCTGAGCCTGATCGCGCTCCTGGGTCTGTCCGGCATTCTCGTCAACGACAGCATCATCCTGGTGACCACCATCGACCGCCTGATCGGCCAGGGCGAGGCACCGCGGGAAGCGGTGGTGGACGGCACCTGTTCGCGTCTGCGGGCGGTGCTGCTGACCTCGCTCACCACCATCGGCGGCCTCGCTCCGCTGCTGTTCGAAACCAGCTTCCAGGCCCAGTTCCTGATCCCGATGGCGGTCACCCTGTGCTTCGGTCTGGCCGTCAACACCTTCCTCGTGCTGCTGCTGGTACCGGCGCTGATCGGCATCCAGGCGGATTTCCGCCGCGGCGGCTGGCAGCGCCGCGAGGCCTCCCTGCATCGGCTGGAGGCGGCCTGAGCCGGCTGCCGCGATGTCTTGACATCGCGTGGCCGCCCGCGAGGATGGAAGGGCCGGAAAGGGAGGCCTCGAGCCGTGCATGTCAGGCGGTGCTGGCGCCGCTTCCGTCCGCGGGACGGCCGGATGGCGGTGCTGCTCTTCGGGCTGCTGCTGGGCGGCTGCACCACGCCCGGCACGGTCGATGCCGCGCCCGCTGGCGGTGATGCGGCGATCGCGGCGCTCGCGGAAGCGGCCACCAATGGCGACGCCGAGAGTCAGTACGCGCTGGCACTGCGGTATCTGCGCGGCGAGGGGCTGCCGCGCAATCCCCGCCGGGCCCTCGACTGGTTCCGCCGCGCCGCCGCGCAGGGGCATGCCGCGGCCCAGCGTCAGCTCGGCAATGCCCATGCCAGGGGTGCCGCCGGGCTCGCGCAGAGCTGGAGCGAAGCGGCGGGCTGGTACCGGAGGGCCGCCGAGAACGGCGACATGCTCGCCGCCTTCAATCTCGCCCGACTGCTGGAGCGCGGCCGCGGGGTCGAGCGGGATGCAGCCGAGGCGGTGCGCTGGTACCGCAAGGCGGCCGATGCCGGACTCGCCAAGGCGCAGACCAATCTGGGCATCCTGCTCTACCGGGGGGATGGTGCGACGCGGGACCTCGAAGCGGCTCTCGACCTGTTCCTGAAGGCCGCCCGTCAGGGCGATGCCATCGGCGCCTACAATGCCGGGGTGATGGTCGAGAAGGGGCGGGGTACCAAGGCCGATCCGAAGCGCGCCCTCGTCCTCTACCGGCGGGCGGCGGAGCTCGACTACCGGGATGCCCAGTGGGCGCTGGGACGATTGATCGCTCGGCTCGCGCGCACTCC
>CAYYZI010000045.1:0-10974 GCA_964475675.1 uncultured Geminicoccaceae bacterium | reverse complement strand
AACATCGAGGGGCCGCTGTCGATCGCCGTGCCCGGCCAGCTCGACGGGCTGCGGCTTCTGCACGAGCGCTTCGCCAGCATGCCCTGGAAAGAGCTGGTGGCCCCGGTCCGGGATCTGGCCCGCGAGGGGCTGGAGGTCGACTGGTGGGCGGCGCTGATGGTCACCGCCCATGCCGAGGAGCTGCGCCGTTTCGCCACCACCGCCGCCATCTGGCTGCCGCGCGGCCTGCCGCCACGGCCCGATCCGGCGGGCGGCACCCGCTTTCTCGAACTCGGCCGGTTCGCGGACACGCTGGAGGCGATCGCCCAAGAGGGGCCGCGCAGCTTCTACGAAGGCGAGATCGCCAATGCGCTGCTGGCCGATCTGCGGGGCTTCGGCGCCAGGCTCGCCGGTGACGATCTGCGCGACTATCGTGCGCGGCTGCTGGAACCGCTCGCGGTGCGCCGGGGCCCCGGCCGGTTCTGGGCGATGCCGGGACCCTTCGCCGGTGCCACCTTCGCCCGCTGTCTCGAGCTCCTGGCCGATCTGCCGGTCGCCTCCGGCCCACCCGATGCCGCCTTCTTCGCGGGCCTGGCCGGGGCCCTGCGACGGGCCTATGCGGAGCGGCTGGGGGAGGGAAAGGACCCGTCCTGCACCTCCCATTTCTGCGTCATCGATCGCCACGGCAACGCGGTGGCCTGGACCCAGACCCTGCTCTCGGTGTTCGGCAGCCGTCTTTTGCTGCCGCGCACCGGGCTCATCCTCAACAACGGCATCTACTGGTTCGACCCGCGGCCGGACCGTCCCAATTCCTTGGCCCCCGGCAGGCGCCCGCTTTCCAACATGTGCCCGATCCTCGGCGAGGGCGGCGCCGGCCATTTCGCCCTCGGGGCCTCGGGCGGCAGGCGGATCCTGCCGGCAGTGCTGCAGATCGCCCTGTTCCTGAGCGACCGCTGCCTGTCCCTCGAAGAGGCGTTCCATCAGCCGCGCATCGATGTCAGCGGGCCCGATCAGGTGACGGCCGATCCGCGGCTCGGCGAGGAGATCCTGCGTGCCCTCGCTTCCCATCCTCTGACCCTGCGTCCGCCCCGCCATTTCCCGCTCGCCTACGCCTGTCCCTCGGCGGCACTCGAAGCCTCGGACAGCGGCCCGCGTCTGGCCATGGCCGAGCCCTGGCAGCCTTGGGCGGGCGGCCTCGCCGAGCCTCACCCGGAAGGGAAACCGCAATGAAATTCGAGGAATACCGGAGCTTCGATGCGACCGGGCTCGCCGAACTCCTGGCCGGCGGCGAGGTGACGGCACGGGAGCTTCTGGAGCTGGCCGAGGGCAGGGCGCGGGCACTCGCGCAGCAGATCAACGCCGTCTCGGTCTGGGACCTCGAACATGCCGAAGCCAGCCTGGCCGCCGGCCTTCCGGAGGGGCCGTTTCGCGGCGTGCCGTTCCTGCTCAAGGATCTCTACGCCTTCCTGCAGGGCACGCGGCTGACCAACGGCAGCCGTCTGACCCGCGATGTGGTTGCCGATTTCGACACCACCTTCATCGGCCGGGCGCGGGCCGCCGGTCTGGTCGTCTTCGGCAAGACCACGACCCCCGAATTCGGGCTCAACGTCGTCACCGAGCCGGTGCTGCACGGTCCCTGCCGCAATCCCTGGGATCCCGACCACAGCCCGGGCGGCTCCTCGGGCGGCGCCGCGGCGGCGGTGGCGGCCGGCATCGTGCCCATGGCCCACGCCACCGATGGCGGCGGTTCGACCCGCATACCGGCTTCCCATTGCGGGCTGGTCGGGCTCAAGCCGAGCCGGGCCCGGGTGCCGATGGGGCCGCTCATCGCCGAGGCCTGGAGCGGTCTCGCCACCGGCCTCGTGATCTCCCGCAGCCTGCGGGACACGGCCCGTTTTCTGGATGCCGTGCACGGGCCCGAGAACGGCGATTTCTATGTCTGTCCGCCCCCTTCCGCGCCTTTCCGGGAAAGCCTCGAGCGGTCACCGGGAAAGCTGCGCGTGGCCCTGGTGGAGCGGGCTCCGCTGGGCATTCCTCTGCACCCCGAGGTGAAGACCGCCCTCGACCGGGCCGCGCACCTTCTGGAGGAGATGGGCCACCATATCGAGGAGGCCACCATTCCGCTTGAGGGCGAGCGCATGGCGACGGCCTTTCTCGATGTGGTCTCGGCCAACTGCGCCAACGATCTCGAGGCCTGGGCAGTGCGCCTCGGGCGCCGCCTGGACAAGGAGCATCTGGAGCGCTGCACCCTGGCGCTGGTGGAGCAGGGGCGCAAGGTCTCGGCGGTGGCCTATCTGCGCAGCCTGCAGACCGTGCAGCAGGCGGCGCGCGCCTTCGGCGACATGTTCCGCCGCTTCGATCTGATCCTGAGCCCGGTCTGCGCAGCACCACCGCCGAAGATCGGTGAGATCGACCAGAACGACCTCCTTCCGTTGCGCTTCCTGGAACGCAACCGGCCCTACGTCTGCTTCACCAGCCTCTACAACGCCTCGGGCTGTCCGGCGATCAGCCTGCCGCTGCACGTGAGCACGCAGGGTCTGCCGATCGGTATCATGCTGGGGGCACGGCTGGGCGGCGAGGAGCTGCTGTTGTCGGTGGCCGCCGAGATCGAACGGGCCATGCCCTGGTTCGACCGGGTTCCGCCGATCTGATGCCGGGGGCAACGGGCGTCAGGCGTTGCCGATGAGAATGCCGGCCACGAATACCAGAAAGCCGCCCAGCACCACCTGATAGGCCGCCTGCAGGAAGGGCGTGTCCATGTATCTGGCGCGGACCCAGGCGATCGCCCAGAGCTCGAACAGCACGACGATGACGGCGATGGTGGTGGCCACCAGAAAATCGGGGATGAGGTAGGGCAGGGTGTGGCCGATCCCGCCCAGGGTGGTCATCACCCCGCAGACCGTGCCCCGGATCCAGGGATGACCGCGGCCGGTCAGCTCGCCATCGTCGGAGAGCGCCTCGGCGAAGCCCATGGAGATGCCGGCCCCGACCGAGGCCGCCATGCCGACCAGGAACGCTTCCCAGCTGTTGCCGGTGGCGAAGGCGGCGGCGAACAGCGGCGCCAGGGTGGAGACCGAGCCGTCCATGAGGCCCGCCAGCCCCGGCTGGACGTACTGCAGCACGAAACGGCGATGGGCGGCGACCTCCTCCTCGGTGGCCGCCTCGCCGCTGGCGTAACGCTCGCGCAGGCGGCGCGCCAGCGAGGCGTGCTGGCTCTCGGTCTCGGCGAGATCGACCAGGAGCTGGCGCAGGGAAACGTCGGTCACATGCTCCGCCGCCTTGAGGTAGAAGTTGCGGGTCTCTTCCTCCATGTCTTCGGCGATCTGGCGCACCGTCTTGAGATTGGCGTGCTTCATCAGCCAGACCGGGCGCCGGCGGATGAACCCGCGCACATGCTCGCGCCGGATCATCGGGATATGGTCGCCGAACTTCTGGCGGTAGAGCTCGGTCAGCCGCCGGCGGTGCTCGCTTTCCTCCTCCGCCATCTCCTCGAACACCTTGGCCGAATGCGGGAACTGGTCGCGCAGCGCCTCGGCGAAATCCCGGTAGATCCGCCCGTCCTCCTCCTCCAGCGAGATGGCGAGGGCGAGGATCTCGCGCTCGGAAAGTTCCGAGAATCGCTTGGTCGGCCCGAAGGTGAGCGGAAACATGGCGGCTCCGTCGGCTGTGTTCTTGCATTGCTGCCGTCACCCGGCGGTGGCCGAATTTAGGCAGTCCGCCCGCTTTGTCCACGCCCGCCGAGGCTGGAGCCGGCCGGGACGGTGCGCTAGAAGGGCGCGGGATGTTCCGTTCGCCGGAGCATGGGGGGAGGAAGGTGATGTCCGCTCGTTTCGATCTGTCCGGCCGGGTCGCGGTGGTCACCGGAGGCAATGGCGGAATCGGCCTCGGCATGGCCAGGGGTCTCGCCGAGGCCGGCGCGGCGGTCGCCCTGGTCGGTCGCGACGAGGCCAAGAACGCCGCCGCGGTGGCCGCACTCCGAGCCGAGGGTGCCCGCGCCATCGGCATCCTCGCCGATGTTGCCGATGCCGCCTCCTGCGAGGCGATGGTGGAGACCGCAGTGCGGCGTCTGGGCGGTCTCCATGTCCTCGTCTGCAATGCCGGCATCAACATCCGCAAGCCACCGGAGACCTATACCGCCGAGGAATGGCGGCGCATTCTGGCGATCAATCTGGACGGCACCTGGAACTGCTGCCTTGCCGCCTATCCGGCGTTGCGCGAGGCGGGCGGCGGCAAGATCATCACCAACGGCTCGATGCTCTCCCTGTTCGGTGCTCCCTTCGCCGCACCCTATGCCGCTTCCAAGGGCGGGGTGGTGCAGCTCACCAAGTCGCTGGCTACCGCCTGGGCCAAGGACAACATCCAGGTCAACTGCGTGCTGCCGGGCTGGATCGACACCGAGCTCACCCGTCAGGCGCGGCGGGATGTGGATGGGCTCGACCGCAAGGTCGTCGAACGCACGCCGGCGGGACGATGGGGCGTGCCGGAGGACCTCGCCGGCATCGCCGTGTTCCTCGCCAGCCCGGCCTCGGATTTCGTGACCGGCACCGCGATTCCGGTGGATGGCGGCTATTCGGCCCAGCTCTGAGGAAAGCCCGGCGGCGACGGGGGAGCCGGGCGCATCGGTGATGCGGCCGGGCCGGGCCTTCGTCGTCCTGCTCTCGGCCCTGGTCGCCTTTCAGGCCATTTCCACCGATCTCTATCTGCCCTCGCTGCCGGCCATCACCGCCGATCTCGGCACCGATATCGAGGCGGTCCAGCTCACCCTCTCGCTGTTCCTGCTGGGTTTCGCCTTCGGCCAGCTCTTCTGGGGGGCGCTGTCCGACCGGTTCGGCCGGCGGCCGGTACTGCTCGCCGGGCTCGGAGCCTATCTGCTTTCCACTTTGGCCTGTGCGCTGGCTCCCACCATCGGTGTGCTGATCCTTTTCCGTCTGGTCCAGGGCGCCAGCGCCTGCGCGGCGGTGGTGCTGGGGAGGGCGGTGGTGCGCGATCTCTGGGCACCGCAGGAGGCGGCGCGGGTACTCTCCTATCTGGCCTCGGCCATGGCCCTGGCGCCGATGGCCGGTCCGATCCTCGGCGGCTGGCTCACCGAGCTCTGGGGATGGCGCGCGAATTTCTACGCGCTGGCACTGTTCGGTGCCCTGATCCTCGCCGCCAGCGCCCGGCTGCTGGCCGAGACCAACCGGCTGCGCGACCCGGACGCGCTGCATCCGCGGCGATTGCTGGGCGGTTGTCGGATCATCCTCGAAAGCCCGGTGTTCCGCGCCCATGCCCTGGCCGCCGCCTTCGTCTACAGCGGCATCTTCGCCTTCATCTCCGGCTCCTCCTATGTGCTGATCGAGCTCGCCGGCCTCAGCCCGCGCTTCTATGGCCTCGCCTTCGCCACCGCCGCCTTCGGCTACATGCTGGGGGGATTTACCGGCGGCCGTCTCAATCGCCGGCTGGCGATCCGCGGCCTGCTCCTGAGCGGCTCGACCATCACGGTGGCGGCGGCCGGCCTCGGCTTCCTCCTGGCCCTGCTGGTGCCGCCCGGTTTCGCGGCCATCGTGCTGCCGGTCTTTCTCTACATGTTCGGCGCCGGTCTGGTGCTGCCGGCGGCGATGGCCGGGGCCATCGGACCGTTTCCCGAGCGGGCGGGTGCGGCCTCGGCCCTGCTCGGCTTCATCCAGCTTCTGGTGGCGGCCTCGGTGGGGGTGCTGGTCGCCGCGCTCTATGACGGCACGGCGCGGCCGATGACCGGCATTCTGGCCCTCGCGGCGCTGGCCACCCTGGCCGCGTCCTTCATCGCGGCGCGGCCCCGCGAAGGGCAGCCGTGAAGGCCAGGATGCGGCGGCAGGCCTCGGCCAGATCGGCCTCGTCGGCGGACAGGCTGAGGCGCACCCAGTCCCGTGCGCCGGGGCCGAAACTCTCGCCCGGCAGCAGCGATACCCCGGCCTCTTCCAGCAGCCGGCGGGCGAAGCTCTCGCCGTCGAGCCCGAACCTCTCCACCCCCAGCACCACGAACATGCCGGCCCGCGGCGGATGCAGCAGGAGATCGGGATCGGCGGCCAGAGCCTCGCACACCAGCGCCGCGCGCCTTTCGTAGAGGCGGGCGATCTCCCCCTCGAAACGGTCGAGATGGGCCATCGCTTCCACCGCCGCCTCCTGGATGAAGGGCGGCAGGCCATAGGTCATCACCCCGGCCAGATGCTCGAGATAATGGGCGAGGTCGGGCGGTGTGACGGTCCAGCCCACCCGCCAGCCGGTCATGGCACAGCTTTTGGACAGGCTCTCGACGACGGCGATGCGCTCGTGCCGGTCGGCGAAGGCGAGGGCGCTGACATGGCCGCCGCCGTAGACCATCCCGGCATAAACCTCGTCGGAAACCAGCCACAGACCGTGCTGCCGGCAGAGCGCTACGAGCTCGGACATGGTCTCGCGCGGGATCACCGTGCCGGTGGGGTTGTGGGGGGTGTTGATCAGCACCGCCCGGGTACGACCGGTGACCCGGGCGGCCAGGGCTTCGACCTCGAGGGCGAAACCGCGCTCCGCCGCGAGCGGCACCGGCACGAGGCGGGCGCCGCTGGCCGCCACCGTCTCGGGATATGTCACGTACATCGGCTCCGGCACCAGCACCTCGTCGCCGCTCTGCACCAGACACTGCAGCAGGGCGTAGAGGCCGCCCTGGGCGCCCGGCATGACCACGATGTTGTGATCCTCCACCGGGATCGCCGCCTTGTCCGCATAGAAGGCGGCGATCGCCCGGCGCAGTTCGGGGATGCCGGCCGCCGGAGTGTAGTGGTGGTGCCCGTGGCGCAGCGCGGCGATGGCGGCCTCGACGATCGGCGCCGGAGTCGCGAATTCGTGATCGCCGATCGACAGCAGGATTACCTCCTCGCCGCGCGCCCGACGCTCCACCGCATCGTAATGAATCGCCCAGCCGCCGCCCGGACGCTCGGCGATACGGGTCACGCGCGCGGCGAAACGCCGAACGACGCCATCGCCGGAAGAGGCTCGTTCCATCGGGGGCACCCCGCGGCAGGCAAAGCTTGTGGAACCCAGGAGCGCTTCCTACTATCGCCGCCATGCACCACCGGCAAGGGGTAGCGCCCCGGCACCGGCGGGGAAGGAAAATGCAGAGGAGGGAACTCATGCGACGGTTTCTCGGTGCGGCCATGGTAGCCGCGATCACGGCGTTTGCGGTCGGCTCGGTGCAGGCGGGCGAGGTGCTCGACCGGGTCAAGAGCACCGGCGTTCTGCGGGTAGCCACCGATCCGGCCTATCCGCCGCAATCCTCGCAGAAGCCGGATGGGACCTTCGAAGGCTTCGATATCGATGTGGCCACCGAGCTCGCCAAGCGGCTCGGTGCCAAGGTCGAATTCGTCACCCCGGCCTGGGAAATCATCACCGCCGGTCGCTGGGGCGGTCGCTGGGACGTCTCCGTGGGCTCCATGACGCCGACCAAGGAAAGGGCCCAGGTGCTCGATTTCCCGGCCGTCTACTACTACACGCCGGCTTCTTTCGTGGTCCACCAGGACGCCAAGTACACCAAGGTCGAGGACCTCAACGGCAAGGTCATCGGCACCTGCGGCGCCTGCACCTACGAGTTCTATCTCAAGCACAATCTCAAGATCGACGCCGAAGGCGTGCCGCCCTTCGAATACAAGGTGACGCCGGGCGAGATCCGGACCTACGAGACCGACACCAACGTGTTCGACGATCTCCGTCTGGGTGACGGGGTCCGTCTCGATGCCGGTCTTTCCGCCCTGCCCACCATCAAGGGCGCGATCGACGCCGGCTACCCGCTGAAGGTGCTCGGCGATCCGGTCTTCTACGAGCCCCTGGCGGTGGCCATCGACAAGGGCGATCCCGAGTTCGCCGCCGAGATCAAGCGCATCGTCGACGAGATGCATGCCGACGGCACGCTCTCCAAGCTGTCCGTCAAATGGTATGGCGTCGACCTCACCAGTGCGCAGTAAACCTTGAGCATGCCCACGGTGCCGGCGGGCGCGGCCCCGCCCGTCGGCACCATGGAGTTCCTGCGGACCGGCCGTGGCCCCAGACGCGCTCTGGCCTTCGTTCTGCTGACCGCGGTGTTCGCCTGGCTGGTGCCGGGCGACGACGCCATCGCCCGGGCGGTGCTGGAGCTTCTGGGGTTCGGCGAGAGCTGGGCGGGAAGCTGGCTTTCCCGCATCCTGCTGGCGGCCCCGATCGCCGCCTTTCTGGTGGTCAACGGCGCGCTCCTGCGCCTGTTCCCCCGCAAGGTCCAGATCGGCATCGTCTGGGCCGAGCTGATGTTCGTCTTCCTGGCCTTCTTCTATTCCTTCGATCTGAGCTTCGGCTTCATCGCCGAGCGGCTGCCCATCCTCATCTTCACCGGCGCCTTCACCACCGTCTACATCTCCCTGATCTCCATCGCCTGCGCCTCGCTGCTGGCGCTGGTCGGGGCTCTCGCCCGTCTTTCCAAAAGCGCCGTGGCCTATGGTCTCTCGACCTTCTACATCTCCTTCTTCCGCGGCACGCCGCTGCTGCTCCAGGTTTACCTCATCTATCTCGGCCTGCCGCAGCTCGGCATCGTCCTCGATCCGGTACCCTCGGGGGTGATCGCCCTGTCGCTCTGCTACGGCGCCTACATGGCGGAGATCTTCCGGGCCGGCATCCAGAGCATTCCGCGCGGACAGACCGAGGCCGGGCGGGCGCTCGGCCTCACCGACGGGCAGATCATGCGCAAGGTGATCCTGCCCCAGGCCCTGCGCCTCATCGTCCCGCCCACCGGCAACCAGTTCATCGCCATGCTCAAGGACAGCTCGCTGGTGTCCATCCTCGGCGTTTGGGAGCTGATGTTCCTCGCCCGCACCCAGGGGCGGGCCGAGTTCAAGTATTTCGAGATGCTGATCACCGCGGCCCTCATCTACTGGTTCCTGTCCTTCGTCTTCGAGATGATCCAGGCCCGCATCGAATACCGCTTCGGCAAGTCCGACCGCCGCTGAGGAACCGCCACCGATGAGCGAGACGCGCACCACCGGCGAGGCCCTGGTCGAACTGCTGGCGGCCTATGGCATCGAGACCGTGTTCGGGGTGCCGGGGGTGCACAATGTGGAGCTCTATCGCGGTCTGCAGGGCGGGCGGCTGCGGCATGTGCTGCCCCGCCACGAACAGGGCGCGGGATTCATGGCCGACGGCTTCGCCCGCGCCTCGGGGCGGCCCGCGGCCTGCTTCGTCATCACCGGCCCGGGGCTCACCAACATCGCCACCGCCCTCGGCCAGGCCTTCTCCGATTCGGTACCCATGCTGGTGATCGCCACCGTCCTCGATCGCGCCGATCTGGGCCTCGGCCGTGGGCGGCTGCACGAGATCGCCCGCCAGCGCGAAGTTGCCGCACCGCTCACCGGGCTGGCCGAGACCGCGCTCACCCCCGAAGCGGTGCCCGAGCTGGTGGCCCGGGCCATGGCCGGCTTCCGCTGCCGGCGCCCGCGCCCGGCCTATCTCGAAATCCCCCTCGATGTGATGGCCGCTCCGGCCGCCGGCAACTGGTGGCCGGTGGCCCTGCCCGATCCGCCGCGACCGGCAGCTGCGCAGCTGCGGGAAGCCGCAGCACTTCTGGCCCGAGCGTCACGGCCGGCGATCGTTCTCGGCGGCGGCGCGATCGGGCTCGGCGATCTCGCCCTCGAACTGGTCGCGCGCCTGGCTGCCCCGGTGGTCACCACGGTTGCCGCCAAGGGGCTGATACCAAGCGACCACCCGCTGCATCTGGGGGCGAGCCTCGCCAGCCCCGCGGTGCAGGCCTGGCTGCGCGATCGCGATCTCCTGCTGGTGCTGGGCAGCGAGCTGGCCGAGACCGATCTCTGGTGCGATCGGCTGGCGGTTGCGGGCCGGCTGATCCGGGTCGATCTCGATCCCGCGCGTCTGGCGGATCCCCGCTATCCGGCCGATGTCGCGGTCTGTGCCGATGCCCGGGCCTTCGTTTCGGAGCTTTTGCCGCTGCTGCCGGAAACCGCCCGCAGCGAGGATGTTCGAAGTCTGCGCGAGGCGGCGCGCGGCGAAGGAGGCGAGCTCGCGGCCCTGCATCGCCGGGTGCTCGATGTCCTGCGTCGGGCGACACCGCCGGAGACGCTGTTCACCTCCGACATGACCCAGATCGCCTATACCGCCAACGCCGTGTTTCCGGTTCCGGCACCGCGGCGCTGGCTCCATCCCGTGGGCTTCGGCACCCTCGGCTGGGCCCTGCCGGCGGCGATCGGCGCGGCACTCGCCCGGCCGCAGGCGCCGGTGGTGGCGCTCATCGGCGATTACGGCTTCCAGTACACCCTGGCCGAGCTCGCCACCGCGGTCGAGCTCGAGCTGCCCCTGGTGGTCCTGCTCTGGGACAACGAGGCGCTCGGCCAGATCCGCGACGAGATGCAGGGTCGCGCCATGCAGCCGGTGGCCACCCGCCTGCGCAATCCCGATTTTCCGGCCCTCGTCCGGGCGATGGGCGCGAACGCGGCCATCCCCCGCTCGCTCGAGGAGCTGGAGGCCGCCCTCGCCGACGCGCTTGCCGCCGGCGGCGTCCATCTCCTCCACCTCCGCGAACAGGATTTCCGGGGGTAGGGAAACGCCTGCTCGCTCGTCCAGCAGGCTTCCCGATAGGTTGTCGGTCCCGGTCAGGACAGCCGGTCGCGGAGCCGGTCCAGGCGTTCCTGGTCGCTGGTGCCGAGCGGAATAATCTTTTGCGCAAGCTCCTCGACCAGCTTGCGCAGGTCTGTTTTCGCCGGCACGAAGACGGCAGGGGGCATGTCGGGAACTATGCGCCAGAGGAACTCAAGGGCCTCGCGAGGATGCTTCAGCAGCGTTGCGCGGCCCTGAGCATCTTCCCTTGTGAGACGCCACCAGATCCCGTCGTTGGGCTTCAGTTGTCCGAGGAAAGTTTTTTTCTTCAGCGCAGCAAGAGCCTCGGGAAAAGCGTCACCGGAAAGCGAAGCCATCTCGCATATTCTGCTGAGGAGTTCCTGCGATCGGAATTTGGTGTCCGCAGGCCAG
>CAYYZI010000044.1:0-11197 GCA_964475675.1 uncultured Geminicoccaceae bacterium | reverse complement strand
ATCAACTCGAGTAAAAAAGCGGCGCGGTTCGTGCGGTTCTGCGATTGTTTCAATATCCCCATTCTGACGCTGGTCGATGTACCCGGCTTCCTGCCCGGCACGGCCCAGGAATATGGGGGCATCATCAAGCACGGGGCCAAGCTGCTGTTCGCCTATGCCGAGGCCACCGTGCCCAAGGTCACGGTGATCACCAGGAAGGCCTATGGCGGGGCCTATGATGTGATGAGCTCCAAGCATCTCCGGGGCGATGTCAACTATGCCTGGCCGACCGCCGAAATCGCGGTCATGGGTCCCAAGGGCGCGGTCGAGATCATCTTCCGCAAGGATGCCGGCGATCCCGAGAAGATCGCTGCCCGCACCGAGGAGTATCGCCGGCGCTTCGCCAATCCCTTCGTCGCCGCGGCGCGGGGGTATGTGGACGATGTCATCATGCCCCACGGAACCCGCCGCCGCATCGTCCATGCGCTGCGCTGGCTGCGCAGCAAGAAGCTCGAGAATCCGTGGAAGAAGCACGACAACATCCCGCTCTGACGCACCCCGCGGCGCGGGGGCGGCGGCGAATTCGCGGAAAGTCGGAAAATCCCTTGCTTTTCCCTCGTCGCGGGGTATCTTCCCAGTCAGGTTTTCTGCTCGCCTTCACGGTCTCGCGACCCAGGTCGCGGTGTTCTCCCGAACAGATGCAGAAGTACCCCACGCCGAGGCGCGTTGTCCGGCGTGAACGTTTTGGTTACGAGGTACGTCTTGAATACCGGTACTGTTAAGTGGTTCAATGCAACCAAAGGTTATGGCTTCATTCAGCCGGACAACGGCGGCCCGGATGCCTTCGTGCATATCTCCGCGGTCGAGCGCTCCGGCATGGACACGCTGCGGGAAGGCGAGCGGGTCGAGTATGAGCTGGTGCGCGGCCGTAATGGCAAGAGCGCCGCGGAGAACCTCAAGCGCGTCGGCTGACGCCACTCCGCATCGAACACGGAACACCCCCGGGGCAACCCGGGGGTGTTTTGCGTTTCGGGGCGGCCGTTTCGCGACGCGTGCGGCTCCGCGACCGCCTGCCGGCCTCCGGCGATAGCGGGAGCGGGCGATGGATCTGCGCCATCTCCGCAGCCTGCTGGCGATCGCCGAACTGGGCAGCTTCGCCGCCGCGGCGCAGGCCGTGGGCCTCACCCAGTCCGCCGTCAGCCTCCATATCAAGGCCCTCGAGCAGGAACTGGGCACGGCGCTGTTCGACCGCCGGCACCGTCCACCCCTGCTGAGCCCGGCCGGTCGTGCCCTGGTCGCCCGGGCGCGGCAGATCGTCGATCTCTGCGACGACATCCGGGCGACCATCGTCGGTGGCGAGCTCGCCGGCAGCCTCGAGCTCGGGGCGGTACCTACCGCCCTGGCCAGCATCCTGCCGCGTGCCCTCTCCGATTTCCAGGCCGCCCATCCCAGGGTCCATATCCGCGTGGTCAGCGGCCTCTCCGCCGAGCTCGCGGCACGCGTGCGACGCGGCGAGCTGGATGTGGCGGTGGTGACGGAGCCGCAGCAGTCGCTGGAGGGGCTCGTCTGGCACGAGTTCCTGCGTGAGCGGCTGGTGGTCATCGCGCCGGCGGAGCTGACCGGGGAAAGCGATCGCGAGCTTCTGGAATCCCGCCCCTTCATCCAGTTCAGCCGCCGCACCTGGGCCGGGGAGCTGATCGACCGCCATCTGCGCCAGCGCCGCATCAACGTTCGCATCGGCATGGAGATCGATTCGCTGGAAGCGATCTGGGCGATGGTCCGCCACGGTCTCGGGGTCTCGGTGGTGCCGCTGGGGCCGGTGCGCCCGCCATGCGAAGGGCTGCGCCTGCTGCCGCTGGGGCGGCCGCCACAGGAACGCCCGATCGGGATCGTCGAGCGTAGCGGCAATCCGAGGGCCCGCCTCGTGCAGGGGCTGCTGGTGGAACTGCGACGGGCGAACGTTCCGCCAGCGACTTGATTGAGCATTCCGCATGTAATGCTTCAGAATAACTCGTTTGCTTTGGAAAATGCGCAGGGATACCGTCTCTTCGCGCCCGACCGGTCACATTGGCGTGAGGCGGGCAGGGGAGAGAGCGGAGCATGTTCGAACTTTCCTTCGAACAACGGGCGATCCGGGACACGGCGCAGCGCCTCGCGGTCGAGCTGTTCGCGCCGCGTGCCGCGGAAATCGATCGCAGCGAGCAGTATCCTTGGGAGAATGTCGAGGCGCTGCGCGCCGCCGGGCTCCTGGGAATGACCATCCCCGAAGATCTCGGCGGGCAGGGACGGCCCTATCTCGATGCGGTGCTGGCCGTCGAGCAGGTGGCCAAGGCCTGCGGCGTGACCGCCCGCATCCTGGTCGAGACCAACATGGGAGCGATCGGGGCGATCATGCGCTACGGCACGCAGTCGCAGAAGGCGCTCGCCGCCTCCCTGGTGCTGGCCGGCGACAAGCCGGCCATCTGCATCACCGAGCCCGAGGCCGGCAGTGCCGCCACCAGCATGCGGACCCGGGCCGAACGGCATGGCAATGTCTATGTCCTCAACGGGCGCAAGCACTGGATCACCGGTGGCGGTGTCTCCCGCCTCCACCTGGTGTTCGCCCGCGTCTTCGAGAACGGCGAGGAGCAGGGCATCGGCGGCTTCCTCGCCATCCGCGGCGAGACGCCGGGATTGGTGATCGGCCGTCGCGAGCCGACCATGGGGCTGCGCGGCATTCCCGAGACCGAGATCCTGTTCGAGGAAATGGAGGTCCCGGCGGAGATGGTGCTGGTACCGCCGGAGGGTTTCCGGCGCGGCTTCGCCGCCCTGATGAAGGCCTACAATGCGCAGCGCGTGGGCGCCGGCACGGTGGCGCTGGGGATCGCCGAAGGGGCCTTCGAACTGGCCCTCGACTACGCCCGGCAGCGGCAACAGTTCGGGCGGCCGATCGCCGAGTTCCAGGGGCTGCAATGGATGCTGGCCGACATGTCGATCCGCCTCACGGCCGCCCAGACCCTTCTGTATCGGGCGGCAGCCTCGGGTGGCAGCGGCTTTCCGGAGATGACGGTTGCCGCCCAGGCCAAGGTGCTGGCAGCGGAGACCGCCATCGAGGTCACCAACGATGCGCTGCAGATCTTCGGCGCGGCCGGCTATTCGCGCAATCTGCCGCTGGAGCGGATGGTGCGCGATGCCCGCATGTTCACCATCGGCGGCGGCACCGCCCAGGTGCTGCGCACCCAGATCGCCTCCCGCATCCTCGGGCGGCGGCTGCCGCAGACGCGGGACGGCTATCTGCGCAATGATGCCGCCACGGCGAGGACGCGGAGCCGTTGCCTTGCCTGATGTCGCCGAAGTCGTCGCGCGGCGGCTTTACGAGGCCGGCTGCCGGCTGGCCTTCGGCATCCCCGGCGGCGAGGTACTGCATCTGATCGACGCGCTCGAGCGGGCCGGCATCCGCTTTGTGCTCTGCAAGCACGAGAATGCCGGCGGCTTCATGGCCGAAGGCGCGTTCCACGCAACCGGCGCCCCGGCGGTGCTGGTCGCTACCCTCGGCCCGGGTGTCGCCAATCTCGTCAATGTCGTGGCCAACGCCCATCAGGACCGGGTGCCGATGATCGTCCTCACCGGCTGCATCGATGCCGCCGATGCGGTCGGTTACACCCACCAGATCTTCGATCATCGCGCCGTCCTCGCACCGGTCACCAAGGCCTCGTTCACCCTCGTGCCCGGGGCGGCCGGTGCGATGATCGACAAGGCCCTGGCGATCGCCGGCGATCCGCGGCCCGGCCCGGTGCATCTCGATCTGCCGATCCGAGTGGCGAAGGCGGCCACCAGCGGCCCGCTGCCGCGGCGGGTGCGTCCGGCGCCAGCGGCTCCGGCGGTCGGTCCCGATCTGGAAGCGGCGCGGGATCTGCTGCGCGATGCGCGGCGCCCGATCGCCGTTGGCGGGCTCGATCTGCTGCTGCAGCCCGGTGCCGCCGCCAGCGCCGCGGCCTTCCTCGAGCGGTTCGAGATCCCGCTGATCACCACCTACAAGGCCAAGGGCGTGTTGCCCGAGCGCCATCCGCTGGCGCTGGGTGCGGCCGGCCTGTCGCCGAAGGCGGATGCGATCCTGCTGCCCCTGCTGCGCGCTTCGGACTGCATACTCCTGCTGGGTTACGACCCGATCGAGATGCGGGCGGGCTGGCGGGACCCCTGGCCGCAGGGCGCTCCGGTCGTCGAACTGACGGCGCTGCCCAACACCCATTACGTGCATCAGGCCCGCCACAGTTTCGTCGGCGACATCGCCGCCGGGCTCGATGCACTGGGGACGGGGGTCGCCCGCTCCGGTCCCTGGCCCGCGGGCGAGATCGAAGCGGCCAGAGAGGCTCTGGCCACTGCATTTCCCCGCAACGAGGAATGGGGGGCGGCAGCGGTCATCGACACCGTGCGGCGGGTCTGGCCGGAGGACGGGGTGGCGACCGTGGACACCGGCGCGCATCGCATTCTGCTGAGCCAGATCTGGCCCTGCGCGCGGCCCGGCACGCTGCTGCAGTCAACCGGGCTGTGCACCATGGGCTGTGCCCTGCCGCTGGCGATCGGCTACAGCCTGGCCGCCGGCGGTGAACCGGTGCTGGCATGCACCGGGGATGCCGGGCTGGAGATGGTGCTGGGGGAACTGGCCACCGCCCGCGATCTCGAACTGCCGGTGATCGTCCTGGTGTTCGTCGACGCGGCGCTGGCCCTGATCGAGCGCAAGCAGCGGATGGCACAATACCCGTGCCACGGGGTCACCTTCGGCGCCACCGATTTCGCCGCGGTGGCGCAGGCCATGGGCGGCACCGGAGTGACCGTCACCGATCGCGACGGGCTCGCCTCGGCCATCGCGGAGGGACGTCGGCGCAGGGGCTTTACCGTGATCGCCTGTCCGATAGGAGAGCGTCCCTACGACGGACGCTTCTGATCGGACTCCCCCGAGTGGCTGTCGGGCAGGGTCAGCTCGGCCAGCTCCTCGTGCAGGGCCTCGATGCGGCGCATGCGCCGGGCGGCGCGATCCGGCATCTGCCGGAACACCGCGGCACAGAGCAGATTGAGCACGCTCATCGCACTCGCATAGCTGTCGAAAAGGGAGCCCGAGCCGAGCTGGCAGAGCAGGGTCCAGCGGGCGAAGCGGACGATGCGCATGGCCGAGGGGTCGGTCACCAGCAGTAGCGCCGCACCACGCTCGCGGGCGATGCGCGCCACCTCGCCGACCGCCGCGACGCGGCGCCGGAAGGCCACCAATACCACCACATCCTCGCCCGAAAGATCGGCCAGATCCTCGGCCAGGGTCTGCCCCGGTGCCGGCAGCAGCGAAGTGCCGGAGCGCAGCAGGACGAGCTGGCGCTGGAAGTAGTGGGCAATCATCCGGCTGTTGCGAAAGCCCACCACCGACACCCGCGGCGCGCTCGCCAGTGCCGCCGCCATCTCCTCGAGCTGGCCCGGCCGCAGTGCTTCCAGGGTGCGGCGCAGATTGCCGATCTCGGTGGCCAGATGGGCGCCGATGATGCCGTTCTCGCTGTCGGGCGGGGCGGCAGCACCGCTCAGATAGACCGGTGAGCCCCAGGCTTCGGCGTCCCGCACCTGCCGCCGGAGCTCGGCATAGTCGCGATACCCGAGACGGCGGAAAAAGCGGGTGGCGGCGGCGTTCGAGGTGCCGGCCATGGCCGCCAGTTCGCTCGCCGAATAGGATGCCGGATTGCCCGGAAAGCCCAGCAGCAGATCGGCCAGCCGCCGCTCCGCCGGGGGCAGTTCGTCGTAATGGCGCTGGATCCGCGCCTCCAGACGGCTCGATGACGGCATCTGCGGCGCACCGCTGGCTGCTGATCCCGGTGCAGGGTACCGTCGGGGGGAGGAGATGAAAACTGTTTTTCGCGATCTTGACAAACTGAAAACCTGGTTTCACTCTGGCCCGGACAAGGTTTCGGGGATCGGGGAGGCCGGTCGGTGAAGGCAAGCGGCCTGCGGGTTGCCATCATTTCGCTCGGGGGCCGGCTCGACCTGGTGCTGAGCAGGCTGTGTGCGCTGCTGGTGGCGGTGATGGTGGCGATCGTCTGGTTCGGCGTCGTCTCCCGCTACATCCTCGAGCTCGGCATCACCTGGACCGAGGAACTCTCCCGCTACGTGATGATCTGGGCGGCGCTGCTGGCCATGCCGGTCGGCGTTTACCGCCGCGCCCATATCGGCGTCGAGCTCCTGCTGCGGGCACTGCCCTCGACGGTGCAGCGCGGCCTGTCGCTGCTGCTCGACCTCCTCGGCCTCGCGTTCTTTCTGTTCCTGTTCGTCTACGGTCTGGGCATGGCCGCCATCGGCACCCAGCAATACGCCACCATCTTCGGCATGACCATGGTGGTGCCCTTCGCCTCGGTCCCGGTCTCGGCACTGCTGGCAGCATTGCAGACGGTGGTGGTGATGCTGCGCGACCGTGACGTCGGGATGCGCGCCGCCGCCGAGGGCATGGGGCGGGTGGCATGACGGCGGTGGGTCTCGTCTTCTTCATCCTCCTGATCCTCGGCCTGCCGATCGGCTACGTGCTGGGGATCGCCGGGGTGGTCGGTCTCGTCCAGCTCGGCGGCACGCCCTTTCTGACCATGGCCCCCAAGCGCTTCTTCGAGGGGCTCGACCTCTTCACCTTCATGGCCATGCCGTTCTTCATCCTGGCCGGAGAGATCATGAACCGCTCGGGCATCACCACCCGTCTGGTGGCCTTCGCCGAGGCGCTGGTGGGCTATCTGCGGGGCGGGCTGGCCCACACCAACATGGTGGCTTCGGTGCTGTTCGCAGGAATGACCGGTGCCGCCGTCTCCGATGCCGCGGCCTTCGGCAACACGCTGGTGCCGGTGATGGTCAAGAAGGGCTATTCCCGGCCCTTCGCCTGTGCTGTCACCGCCGCCGGCTCGATCATCGGCCCCACCATCCCGCCCTCCAACCTGATGGTCATCTACGGCTCCATCATGGGGGTGTCGATCGCCGGCCTGTTCGCCGCCGGCATCATCCCCGGCCTGCTCATCGCCCTTCTGTGCATGGCGGTGATCGCGGCATTGGGACGGCGTCTCGGCCTGCCCAAGGGCGAGGGCCGGCCCAGCCTGCTGTTCATCCTGCGGGCCTTCCGTTCCAGCCTGCTCGCCATTTTCATGCCGGTGATCATCCTGGGCGGCATTCTGGGCGGCATCGTCACCCCCACCGAGGCGGCGGCCATTGCCGTCGCCTATGCGCTGATCGTCGGCGGTCTGGTCTATCGCACCCTGCGCCTCGCCGACCTGCTGGCGATGCTGGAGCGCACCGCGCTGATTACCGGGGTGGTGTTCCTGATCATCGCCTCGGCCTCGATCCTCGGCTGGTGGATGACCTTCGAGCAGATCCCGCAGAAGGTGGCCGCCGGTTTTCTCGCCCTTTCCAGCAATCCCAACGTGATCATCGCCATGATCCTGGCGCTCTTGCTGATCGTCGGCATGTTCATGGACATCAACGCCGCATTGCTCATCCTGGCGCCGGTGCTGGTGCCGCTGACCAGCAATATCGGCATGGACCCGGTGCATGCCGGCATCATGATCGTGCTGGCCCTCAACATTTCCCTGATGACCCCGCCGGTGGGAGCCTGCCTGTTCGTGCTGGCCTCGGTCACCGGCGAAAAGATCGAACGGATCAGCGCCGCCCTCTGGCCCTTCATCCTGGTCGAGGTGGGGGTGCTGCTGCTGATCGCCTACTGGGACGGCCTGACGCTGTTCCTGCCCCGCCTTTTCGGCTTCTGACCGCAACCTCAGGGAGGAGAGACCATGAAACGCTCAGCCACACGGATCGCCGCGCTGGCCCTGGCAGCGGCACTCGGCCTCGGCGCCGCCGGTGCCCAGGCCCAGAAGGTGATCAAGCTGCATCACCTCAACAACGACGACCCCTACGACAACGCCACCGGTGCCATGGCCCAGGTCTTCAAGACCCTGGTCGAGGCCGGCACCAACGGCGCGGTCACCGTGCAGACCTTTCCCAACGGCCAGCTCGGCAAGGATGCCGAGGTGGTGAGCCAGATCCGGGCCGGAGTGGTCCAGTCGGGCATCCATTCGGTGGGCGGCTTCGCCTCCGCCTATCCGCTGATCGGCATTCTCGACATGCCGTTTGCCTTTCCCCACATCTCGGTGGCCTACAAGGTCTTCGACGGGCCGTTCGGCAAGAAGCTGGCGGCCGATATCGAGGCCAAGACCGGCCTCAAAGTGCTGGGCTTCGGCGATTCCGGCGGCTTCTTCGTGTTCACCAACTCCAAGCGACCGGTGAAGAGCGTCGAAGACATGAAGGGGCTCAAGATCCGGACCATGGGCCTCGATACCCACAAGGCGCTGGTGGCGGCGCTGGGCGCCCAGCCGGTGGCGATCGCCTGGTCCGAGGTCTACACCGCATTGCAGACCGGAGTGGCCGACGGCCAGATGAACCCCGTGCCGATCGTCTCCTTCGCCAATTTCGACGAGGTCCAGAAGTATCTGACGCTGAGCAACCATCTCTTCGCCCCCTATGTCTGGGCGATGAACCGCGACTTCTGGGACAGCCTCACCGCCGAGGAGCAGCAGCAGGTGCAGTGGGCGGCCGATGCGGCGATCGTCGCCGGGCGCGGCCTCAACCGCATCATCGAGGCCTCCGACCGCGGTCTCCCCAAGCTGGCCAAGAAGATGGAGATCTACGCGCCGAGCATGGCCGAGCGCGAGGCCTTCCGGAAGGCCGCCCAGCCGGCGGTGCGCAAGGTCATCGTCGAGCGCTTCGGCGCCGAGGGAGAGGAAATGCTGAACGCCTTCCTCGCCGCCATCGACGAGGCCTCCGCCAACTGAAACCATGTGCGACGGGGTCGGAGCCCGTGCTCCGGCCCCGCCGTGCAGCATCTCCGTGAATGGCTCGATTCCATGGACCTGCCGATTTCCGACCATCCGCTGGCGCATTGCCGCAATCCCGGGGCACGCCGCGGCGAGGCTCCGCCCGCTTCACTGCTGGCCCTGCTGTCGCCGGATGCGGCGCGCGCCGCCCGTCGCGAGATCGCGAGCTGGCCCGGCTACGCGCCGACGCCGCTCGTCGATCTGCAGGGGCTGGCGGCAGCCGCCGGTCTCGGTCGCATCCTTTACAAGCACGAGGCCTCGCGCTTCGGTCTCGGTAGCTTCAAGGCGCTGGGTGGCGCCTATGCCGTTCTGCGGGTTCTGCAGGAGGCGCTGCGGGCGGCCGGAATTTCCGAGGAGGCGAGCTCCGCCGATCTCCGTGCGGGACGCTGGCGCGAGCAGACCGCACGCCTCACCGTCACCTGCGCCACCGACGGCAATCACGGGCGCTCGGTGGCCTGGGGCGCGCGCATGTTCGGCTGCCGCTGCGTCATCTATCTGCACGAGACGGTGAGTGCCGCGCGCGAGCAGGCCATCGCCCGCTTCGGTGCCGAGATCCGGCGGGTGCCCGGCACCTACGACGATGCGGTGCGCCGGGCGGCCGAGGATGCTGCCACCCATGGCTGGATCGTGGTCTCCGACACATCATATCCCGGCTATCTCGACATCCCCCGCAACGTCATGCTCGGCTACACCGTGATGGTCGACGAGGCGGTGGCACAGTTCCCCTCCGGCGAGGAGCCGACCCATCTCTTCCTCCAGGGCGGGGTGGGCGGTCTCGCCGCGGCCGTGGCGGCCCGCTTCTGGCAGCTTTACGGCAGCGACCGGCCGCGGGTGGTGGTAGTCGAGCCCGATCGCGCCGCCTGCCTGTTCGAAAGTGCGAGGCAGGGCCGGCCGGTGGGTGTTCCCGGCGATCTCGACACCATCATGGCCGGTCTCGCCTGCGGCGAGCCCTCGCTGCTCGCCTGGCAGATCCTGGAGGCGGTGGCCGACGACTTCCTCACCATTCCCGATGCCGCGGCCGTCGAGACCATGCGCCTTCTGGCCTTTCCACCGGCCGAAGACCCGCCGCTGGTGGCCGGCGAGAGCGCCGTCGCCGGCCTCGCCGCCGCTCTGCTCGCGCGTCGCCGCAGCGATCTCGCCGAGGCGCTGGAACTCGGCGAAGACAGCCGGGTGCTGCTGATCGGCAGCGAGGGGGCGACCGATCCCGAAACCTGGGCGCGTCTGGTCGGCACCACGCCGGAAGCGGTGGGAGAGGCGCCGTGAAGGGGGCCAATCTCGCCGTCGATATCGACCGGCTGATGGCTCGGATCCGCGCATTGGGCGAGGTCGGGGCGCTTCCCGGCGGCGGGGTCTGCCGCCTCGCCCTGAGCGAAGAGGACCGGGCCGGGCGCGATCTGGTGACGGGCTGGATGCGCGAGCTCGGCCTGGAAGTGCGGATCGATGCCATCGGCAACATCTTCGGGCTGCGACGGGGTCGCGAGGAGGGGCCGCCGGTGATGACCGGCTCCCATATCGACACCGTGCGCACCGGCGGCCTCTACGACGGTGCATTGGGCGTGCTGGCCGGGCTGGAAGTGGTGGAGATTCTCGACCGGGCCGGCATCGAGACCCGGCATCCGCTGATGATTGCCGCCTTCACCAACGAGGAGGGAGCGCGCTTTCCCCCCGACATGATGGGCAGTCTCGTCCATATCGGCGATCTCGCGCTGGAGGAGGCGCTGGCCACCCGAGGGATCGACGGCGAGACGGTGGGAGCCTGCCTGGAGCGCATCGGCTATGCCGGGGATGCGCCGGTCGGACGTCCCGAGGCCCGGGCCTTCGTCGAACTCCACATCGAGCAGGGCCCGGTGCTGGAGCGCGAGGGGATCGCCATCGGCGCGGTCGACAGGGTCCAGGGCATTTCCTGGCAGGCCGTCACCCTCCGCGGGGTCAGCAACCATGCCGGCACCACCCCCATCTCCATGCGCCGCGATGCCGGGCTGGTGGCCGCCGAGATCGCCGTTTTTGCCCGCCGTCTGGCGCGGGAGATCGGCGGCGACCAGGTGGCCACCGTCGGCTCCCTGCGGCTCACCCCCGATCTCGTCAATGTGGTGCCGGGGGAGGCCGAGCTCACCCTCGATCTGCGCAACACCGATGATCTGCGGCTGCGGGAGGCGGAGCGTCGCCTCGCCGCATTCGTCGAGGAGGCGGCGGCCCGCGAAGGGGTCGAGGTCCGGCGCCGCAGCCTCGCCCGCTTTGCCCCGGTGGCGTTCGATCCCGGGATGGTGGCGCGCGTCGAACGAGCGGCCGGCGCGCTCGGCCTCTCGGTCCGGCGGATGCCCAGCGGCGCCGGCCACGACGCCCAGATCATGGCCCGCGTCTGT
>CAYYZI010000043.1:0-11289 GCA_964475675.1 uncultured Geminicoccaceae bacterium | reverse complement strand
GGGGCGGGGGGGGGGGACCCGGGCCGGGGCCTGGACACGCGCGCCCAGGACATTGGCCCCGCCTTCTCCAATTGCGCCCAGGGCCTGTCGCCCCGGGCCGATCTGCTGGGAGGGCAGGTGGCGCGGGATCTTTCCACCGTGCGGGACCGGCTGCCGCCCTTCCCCGCCGAGATCGCCCGCCGTACCGTCGAGGAGCAGCTCGAACAGCCGATCTCGGTGCTGTTTCGGGAATTCGCCGACGAGCCGGTGGCCGCCGCCTCCATCGCCCAGGTCCATTTCGCGGTGACCACAGAAGGCGAGGAAGTCGCCGTCAAGGTGCTGCGGCCCGGGATCGAGCGGGCGATGGAGGAGGATCTCGACTTCTTCTTCTGGCTGGCGGAGACGGTGGAGCGCCTGCATCCGCCGCTGCGTCGCTTCAAGCCGGTGGAGGCGGTCCGGATCTTCGCCGCCAGCACCCGGCGGGAGATGGATCTGCGGCTGGAGGCGGCGGCCGCCGCCGAATTCGCCGAGAACAATGCCGACGAGGAACGCTTCTACGTGCCGCGGGTGGACTGGCAGCGCACCGCCCAGCGGGTGGTCACCTTCGAGCGGGTCGCCGGCCTGCCGATCGACGAGCGCGACCGGATCCTCGCCGCCGGTCTGGATCCCGCCGAGATCCTCGAGGTCGCCACCCGGGTGTTCTTCAATCAGGTGTTCCGGGACGGTTTCTTCCACGGCGACATGCATCCCGGCAACATGCTGATCGCTCCCGACGGCCGGATCATCGCCCTCGATTTCGGCATCATGGGCCGTCTCGAGCTGCACACGCGCCTGCATCTGGCGCGCATGCTGATGGGCTTTCTGGAGGGCGACTACGCCACCGTCGCCGATGTGTTCTACGAGGCGGGCTTTCTCAGCAATCGCGAGGAGCGCGCCACCTTCACCCAGGCCTGTCGGGCGATCGGCGAGCCGATCCGCGGCCAGCCCCTGTCCCGGATCTCCTTCGCCCATCTGCTGGGTCAGGTGCTGTCGCTGGCCCAGCAGTTCGAGATGGAGACCCAGCCCGAGCTGCTGCTGCTGCAGAAAAGCATGGTGATGGCCGAAGGGATCGGCCGGGTGCTCAATCCCGATGTCAACATGTGGACCCTGGCCCAGCCCCTGGTCGAGCAGTGGGTGCGCGAGAACATGGGCCCCGAGGCCGAGCTCAGGCGGGTGCTCGACGAAGGGATCGACGCGCTCCGGCGCCTGCCCGCCCTGATCAGCCGCGGCGAGCGTCTGCTGGCGGGCCTGCAGCCTTCGGGAGAGACGCCGACCCCGATGGTCTCGCCGCCCGGGTGGCTGTGGCTGGTGATCGGTCTGGCTCTGGGTCTTGCGCTCGGCTGATCGAACTCCATCTAATGAGCGTGATTTCAATCAATCCGTGAATGCCACACGTGGAACGCCCGGGAGTCGCGCGGCCAATGGGCAAACGCGTTCTCTTGATCGTCACCGGCGGCATCGCCGCCTACAAGGTGCTCGAACTGATCCGGCGGGGGGCCGAGCGCGGCCTCCGGTTTCGCTGCGTGCTGACCCGGGCGGCGCAGCAGTTCGTCACCCCTCTGGCGGTGGCCAGCCTCGCCGGAGAAAAGGTCTACAGCGATCTTTTTTCCCTCACCGACGAGGCCGAGATGGGCCATATCCGGCTGTCGCGGGAAGCCGATCTGGTGGTGGTGGCGCCGGCCACCGCCGACATGCTGGCGAAGATGGCGGGCGGTCTTGCCGACGATCTCGCCTCCACCCTGCTGCTGGCCACCGACAAGCCGGTGATGGTGGCGCCGGCCATGAACCCCTGCATGTGGCAGCACCCGGCAACACAACGCAATGTCGAGCGGCTGCGCGGCGACGGCATCCGTTTCGTCGGCCCCGAAGAGGGCGACATGGCCTGTGGCGAGACCGGTCCCGGCCGCATGGCCGAACCGGAGGCCATCCTGGCTGCGATCGAGACCCTGCTCGGCCCCGGGCCGCTCGCCGGGCTGCGCGCCCTGGTCACCAGCGGCCCCACCCACGAGCCCATCGACCCGGTGCGCTACATCGCCAACCGCTCCTCGGGACGGCAGGGTCATGCCATCGCCCGGGCGCTGGCCGAGGCCGGTGCGGAGGTGACCCTGGTGACCGGCCCGGTGGCCCTGCCCGATCCGCCCGGTGTGCGCACCGTGCGGGTGACCACCGCGCGGGAGATGCTGGAAGCCTGCGAGGCGGCGCTGCCGGTGGACATCGCGGTGTGCGCGGCGGCGGTCTGCGACTGGCGGCCCGAACGGCCGGCCGAGGACAAGCTCAAGAAGCGGGAGGGGGCCGCGCCACCGGTCCTGGAGCTGGCCGAGAATCCCGACATCCTGCGCAGCCTCGCCACCCGCGGCGAGAACCGCCCGCGGCTGGTGATCGGCTTTGCCGCCGAGACCGAAGCGCTGCTGGAACATGCCCGCGAAAAGCGGCGGCGCAAGGGATGCGACTGGATCCTCGCCAACGATGTGGGCGCCGGCAGTGCCGTATTCGGCGGCACCCGCAATCGGGTGCTGCTGCTGCGCGACGAGGAGGAACCGGAAAGCTGGCCCGAGATGGACAAGCAGGAGGTGGCCCGCCGCCTGGTGGCGGAGATCGCCCGTGCCTTCGGAAGGGAACCGGCATGAGCGTCCCCGAGCTGGTGATCGAGCGCCTGCCGCACGGCCGCGATCTGCCGCTGCCCGCCTATGCCACGCCGGGGGCGGCCGGGCTCGATCTGCTGGCCGCGGTGGAGGCCGGACGGCCGGTGGTGCTGCAGCCCGGCGAGCGGGCCCGGATCCCGACCGGCATTCGCCTGGCCTTGCCGCCCGGCCACGAGGGTCAGGTACGACCCCGCTCGGGGCTGGCCCTGCGTCACGGCATCACCCTTCTCAACAGTCCGGGCACCATCGATGCCGACTATCGCGGCGAGGTGGGCGTGATCCTCGTCAATCTCGGCGCGGCCGCCTTCGCCGTCGAGCGTGGCATGCGCATCGCCCAGCTGGTGATCGCACCAATCGCCAAAGTGCGCTTGCGCGAAGCCGTCCTCGATCCCGCCGCCACCGCCCGTGCCGAGGGCGGCTTCGGCTCGACCGGGCTCGATGTCCCGGGGCCGGCCGCGGCCGCCTCTCCTTCCACGCTTCCCGATACCGTCGAAAACAGGTGACATGATGCTCAGACCACCGAGAAAGCTCGCACTCGCCGTCGAGGCGGTCGTCGACATTGCCTATCACGGCAGCGCCAACCCCGTGCAGAGCCAGGACATCGCGCGGCGGTTGGGGCTGCCCCGGCGCTATCTCGAGCAGGTGATGCAGCAGCTGGTGCGGGCGGGGATCCTGCGCGGCGTGCGCGGTCCCCGGGGCGGCTACCGCCTCGCCCGCGAGCGTCGCCGCATCACCCTCGGGGAGATCGTCCGGGTGCTCCAGCAGGATGGCGAGGAGAACGGGGGCGTTCCCCATTCCCGCTCGGAGCTGGGCACCGAGATCATGGCGCCGCTCTGGGCCTCGCTGGCGGAGAGCATGATGGAGCGGCTCGACGCCATCACCATCGAGGATCTCTGCCGCAAGGCCGAGGAGCAAGGGGTGAAGAGCGAGGCCGAGCCCCATGCCGACTTCGCCATCTGAGCGCGGCGGCTAGAGGGCGGGAGTGAAGCGGGAGGCGCGACCGACCCTTCCCGGCGAGTTGGCACTGTCCTTGCATCGCTCCGATGCGGATGCGGGTGGCTGCTCGCCCGCGGCATCATACCGGGTCGGAGATCATGACAGAAAAACGCTGGACGTTTCCCCGCCACGGCCTGCTCGGCCTCCTCCTGCTCCTGTTCTCGGCCGGCGGCGCCATCGCCCAGGAAGCCGCCGGGCCGACGCTGGATTCGGGCGACACCGCCTGGATGCTGACCTCGACGGCGCTGGTGCTGATGATGACCATCCCCGGTCTGGCGCTGTTCTACGGCGGCATGGTCCGCAAGCAGAACGTGCTGTCGGTGGCCATGCAGGTGTTCGCCATCGCCTGCACCTCGACCATCGTCTGGATGGTGATCGGCTACAGCCTGGCCTTTTCCGAGGGCAACGCCCTGGTGGGCGGCCTCTCCAATCTGTTCTTGGCCGGGCTGACCCTGGACGGGGTCTCGGGCAGCATCCCCGAGACGGTGTTCATGACCTTCCAGATGACCTTCGCCATCATCACCCCGGCGCTCATTGTCGGCGCCTTCGTCGAGCGCATGAAGTTCTCGGCGATGCTGCTGTTCGTCATTTTCTGGGTGATCGTCGTCTATGCGCCGGTCACCCACTGGGTCTGGGGCGGTGGCTTTCTGGGCGAGGCCGGCGTGCTCGATTTCGCCGGCGGCACCGTGGTCCACATCAATGCCGGCGTGGCCGGCCTGGTTGCCGCCTATGTGGTGGGCAAGCGGCGAGGATATCCGAAGGAGCCCATGCCGCCGCACAATCTGGTCTACACCCTGACCGGCGCCGCCCTGCTGTGGGTCGGCTGGTTCGGCTTCAATGCCGGCTCGGCGCTGGCCGCCGACGGGGTCGCCGGGATGGCCATGGCCGTCACCCAGATCGCCACCGCTGCCGCGGCCCTCGCCTGGATGGTCTGCGAATGGCTGCTGCGCGGCAAGCCGAGTGTGCTGGGCATCGCCTCCGGTGCGGTGGGCGGTCTCGTCGCCATCACCCCGGCCTCCGGCTTCGTCCTGCCCGGCGGCGCCCTGCTGATCGGTCTGGCGGCCGGCGTCGCCTGCTTCTGGGGGGCCACCTGGCTCAAGAACCGGATGGGCTACGACGACAGTCTCGACGCCTTCGGGGTGCACGGCGTCGGCGGTACGGTGGGCGCCATTCTCACCGGCGTGTTCGCCGCCGAGGCGGTGGGCGGCACGCCGGGGCTCCTCGAGGGCAACGCCATCCAGGTCTGGATCCAGATCAAGGGCGTGCTGGCGACCGTCGCCTGGTCGGCGATCGCCACCTTCGTCCTGCTCAAGATCATCGATCTGGTGGTCGGGCTGCGGGTCGATCCCGAGACCGAGATCGAGGGTCTCGATCTGCGCCTGCATGGCGAGGTGGTGCACTGAACCTCCCACCCCTCCGGCAGGTCGCGGGGGCGCCCTTCGGGGCGCCCCTTCCTGCTTCTTCAGAGGGGCTCGCCGCGCATCAGCCGCGGCAGATCGCCGACCATGCCCATCGCATGGCGCATGAAGAAGCGCTTGGCCGGCGGCAGCCGCTCGACCAGGGCGAGGCCGGCATTGCGGGCCAGCTTGACCGGCAGCAGATCGTTGGCGAACAGGCGGTTGATGCCGTCGGTGATGGCCACCAGCGCCAGACTGTCGAAGCGCCGCCAGGCCTCGTAGCCCTCGAGAGCGGCCGGCTCGCCGGGATCGAGGCCGAGGCGCAGCCGTTCGACCACCGTCTCGGCGATCGCCGCCACGTCCCGCAGCGCCAGGTTCCAGCCCTGCCCGGAGATCGGATGGATGCCGCGGGCGGCATCGCCCACCAGCGCCACCCGCCAGTCGCTGTAGCGCTCCGACCAGACCAGCACCAGCGGATAGCACCAGCGCGGTCCCTCGACGGAAACGCGCCCGAGGCGATCGCCGAAGCGGGCCGCCACCTCGGCGGCGAAGGCCCCGTCCTCGAGCTCCCGCATCTGGGCGGCGAGTTCGTCCTCCAGCGCCCAGACGATCGAGGAACGGTCGCCCTGCATGGGCAGGACGGCGAACGGACCGTCGGGAAAGAAGCGCTCGACCGCCACCCCCCGATGGGGCCGCTCATGCCGCAGCGTGCAGACGATCCCGGTCTGGCCGTAGACCCAGCGCCGGGCGCCGATGCCGAGCTGCGCGCGGCTGCGCGAAAAGCGGCCTTCGCAGATGGTCAGCAGCGGCGCCGCCAGTGTCTCGCCCGAGGCCAGCTCGAGGCGTGCGGCGAAGCGATCGCGCCGCATCCCGACCACTTCCCGCCCGTCCAGAAGGCGCACCGTCGCCAGCGCCCGCACCCGCTGCAGCAGGGCGTGACGGATCCAGCGGTTCTCGACGATCCAGCCCAGCGGCTCGCCGTCGATCTCCATGCTGTCGTAACGGACCTCCACCGGACTGTCCGCCTCGGCCACCAGGATCTCGCGGATAGGCTCGGCATGGGGCAGAATGTGCGACCAGACGCCGAGCTCCTCCAGCAGCAGCTTGGAGCCGCGGGCCACCGCCGTCACCCGCCCGTCATAGGGCGCCGCCAGCATCCGGGCATAGGATTCGCGC
The DNA here is from genome assembly GCA_964475675.1 of uncultured Geminicoccaceae bacterium. Classification (GTDB taxonomy): domain Bacteria; phylum Pseudomonadota; class Alphaproteobacteria; order Geminicoccales; family Geminicoccaceae; genus JALSRW01. The sequence goes on along the minus strand of CAYYZI010000043.1, from coordinate 5,060 downwards.
TCGACCACCAGCACCTCGAAGCCGGCGCCGCCGACCGCCGCGGCCAGAGCGAGCCCGGTCAGCCCGCCGCCGAGAACCAGCAGGTCCCCCCGCGATACCGCCGCCGGCACCGCGTTCGTGCTCATTTCCTGGGCAGCTGATGAAATCTTGGTCACTCCCCTCGCTTCGCCGCCTGCAGGTCGCATGACCGGGCCGGCTTGGCAAGTCGGATGCCTCACCCCGGAAAGAGACGCGGATCCCAGATCACTTCGGCCGGCGGATCGGGCCGCAGGGCAGCGAAGGCGGGATGTTCGGGGTTGATCACCAGATTCCGGTCGAGCCGGGTCACCGCCGAGGGCACCAGCAGGGCCAGCGATCGCCGTTCCTCCAGCCAGCGGTCGCCATGCGCCCGGGTCGCGCGCAGATCCGCCTCCCACCAGGGAAAGGGCTCGGCGGGTGTGAACCGCTCCACCAGCGCATCCGGGATCTCGACCCGGATCCAGCGATCACCCTCGGGCAGCCGGCCGATACGGGCATAGACCAGCCGCTCCAGCATGCAGATGGCGAAGCTCTCGCCGCAATAGATCGCCGGCCGTCCGGGCGAGTTCCAGCGGCCGCCGAAGAGCCGCGCCCCCTCGCCGCTGAACACCGGATGGCGCCGCCCGGATATGCGGTAGGCCCTCACACGGGCAGGCCCCATTCGAGCGCGGCCAGGATCTGCTCGACCCGGCGGGCACCGATCTCGCTGCGCGCCGCCTCCAGCGGCGTGCGCCCCTCCAGCAGGGGATGCGGGGTGGTCAGGAAACGCGACAGATCCTCGCCCTCGCCCCACACCGCCCGGGCCGCCGCCACCACCCGCGCGAGGCGCTCCGCGCGGGCGCTCTCGGCCGCGCTCAGATACTGGCGGCGGCGCTTGTAGCTGGCCTCCGGTACCACCGCATAGATGAGCTGGCGGCGGCGACGGGCATCGGGAAAGACGATCTCCGCCACCCGGCGCAACGCGGCCTTGGGCAGGCCGGCCATCACCACCCGCTCCAGATCGGCGAAGGTGCGGATCTCGCTGCCCAGCACCTCGCGCCCGCCCAGCACCTCGGCGATTTCGGCGGCATCGGTGGGCATCGGCGCTTCTCCTTCGAAGGTATCAATCGCCAATATATGCTCAATCAGTTGATACCACAAGCGCGGCTGGACGGCGCCCGCACGGATGCTAGCATCGGCCGGGAAAAGAGGGAGGTTGCGGCCATGGCGATCCGGGCACTCGATCACGTCAACATCCTCACCGACGATCTGGCGGCCACGGTCGCCTTCTACAGCGAGGTGATCGGCCTCGAGGAGGGGCCGCGCCCGCCCTTCCCCTTCCCCGGCGCCTGGCTCTACTGCGGCGATCGTCCGGTGGTCCATCTGATGCAGCGCGAAGGGGGCGGCGAGCGGCGGCCGGACACCGGGGCGATCGACCATGTCGCCTTCGAGGCCGAGGATTTCGAGGCCTTTCGCCGGCGGCTGCGGGCGCGCGGCCTGGCCCACGAAACCCGGCTGGTGCCGGGCGGTGGCATGCGCCAGATCTTCCTGCGCGACCCCAACGGGGTGGAGGTCGAGCTCAACTTCCGTCTCTGACACGGTGGGCTCTGCCCTTTACCCGGACGGCCGGCCGTGTATTGTTCTTCCACGACGAAGAACAGCGGGAAACGGGGAGGAGATGGCGGTACTGCAGCTCCGCGGAATCGCCAAGCATTTTGGCGCGATCGAGGCCCTGAAGGGCGTCGACATGACCCTGCGGGACGGTGAGGTCCTGGGTCTGATGGGTGACAACGGCGCCGGCAAATCGACCCTGGTCAAGATCATCGCCGGCAACTTTCCGCCCTCGGCCGGAGAGATCCTGATCGATGGCGAGCCGCAGGTCTTCCACGAGCCCAAGGACGCGCGCGAGAAGGGCATCGAGGTCGTGTATCAGGACCTCGCCCTGTGCGACAACCTCACCGCCGCCGAGAACGTGTTTCTGGGGCGCGAGCTGTGGCGGCAGTTCGGCCCGCTGCGCATCCTCGACTACCGGCGCATGTACGACCGCGCCGCCGAGCTGTTCAAGGAGCTCAAATCCGAGACCCGCCCCCGCGATCTGGTCAAGATGATGTCGGGCGGGCAGCGGCAGGCGATCGCCATCGCCCGCACCCGCCTCTCCGATGCCCACTTCGTGCTGATGGACGAGCCCACCGCGGCGATCAGCGTGCGGCAGGTGGTGGAGGTGCTCGACCTCATTCGCAGGCTGCGCGATTCCGGCATCGGGGTCATTCTCATCAGCCATCGCATGCCCGACGTGTTCGCCGTCAGCGACCGGGTGATGGTGCTCAGGCGCGGCACCAAGGTCGCCGACAAGCCGGTCGGCGAGACCTCTCCCGAGGAGGTCACCGGCCTGATCACCGGCGCCATCCAGGCGGCATAGGGCTCATGGACCGCACCTCGGAAACCGCCGCAAGCGTCCGCATCGAGGACATCACCGGGCAGCGCGAACAGAGCCTGGTGCAGCGGCTCGGCCAGAGCCAGCCGCTGTGGGTGACGGTGGCCCTGATCCTGATCGTCGCGGTGATGTCCTGGCTGCAGCCCGAGGCCTTCCCGAGCGCCGACAACTTCTTCAACATCACCCGCAATTTCGCCTTCATCGGCATCATGGCGCTGGGCATGACCTGCGTCATCCTGACCGCCGGCATCGATCTCTCGGTGGGCTCGATCATGGGCTTCGCCGGTGTGCTCACCGGCCTCGTGCTGCAGGCCAGCGCCATTCCCATCGCCCTGCCCACCAGCGAGAGCGGGGTGACCGCCTGGATGGTGGTGGTCCCCACCACCGCCGGAGCATGGGCGGTGTTCCGCTGGTGGATCGGCAACACGGCCGCGGTGATCGGCGCTCTGACCACCTTCCTGGTGACCTTCGTCACCGCCGGCCTGGCGCTGCAGCCGGACGATGTTCTCTGGCTGACCCTGCCCCCGGGCACGATCTGGATCGTCGCGGTGCTGGCGGGTCTGGCGGCGGCCCTGCTGATGGGCGCCGTCAACGGGCTGTTCGTGGCCTATGTCGGCCTGCCGCCCTTCGTGGTCACCCTCGGCACGCTGGCGGCGGCGCGCTCGCTGGCCATCGTCCTCTCCCAGAACCGCATGATCTACGAATTCGGCGCCGATGCGGAGATCTTCTACTGGCTGGGTGGCGGCCAGGTGCTGGGCATCGCCAACCCGGTCTGGGTGCTGGTCCTGCTGAGCGTGCTGTTCGGCTTCATCTTCAATTTCACCGCCTGGGGGCGCTATCTCTACGCCATCGGCGGCAACGAGAACGCCGCGCGGCTGACCGGCGTGCCGGTCGAGCGGACCAAGTTCCAAGCCTATCTGGTGTCCGGCCTGACCGCCGGCATCGCCACCGTACTCAGCGTGAGCTGGGCGGGATCGGCCCTCAACGCCATGGGCCAGGGCTACGAGCTGCGGGTGATCGCCGCGACGGTGATCGGCGGCGCCAATCTGATGGGTGGCGAAGGCGGCGCCTATGGTGCCTTCATCGGCGCCGCGCTGATCGAAGTCATTCGCAACAGTCTGCTGATGGCCGGCGTCGATGCCAACTGGCAGGGCACCTTCGTCGGCGTGTTCATCATTCTCGCGGTCCTTCTCCAGAAGGTCCGGGGGCGCGCCCGCGACTGAATTCCCCCACGGCGGGCGTGCATAACAGGGGGAGGCTGACGGAAGGAGACAGAGCATGATCAGAAAGATCCTGATGGGCGCCGTCGCTGCGGCGGCGCTGTCGGTTTCGGCGGGGACGGTGACCGCCGCCGAATACAATTTCGCGCTGGTGCCGAAGAACATGAACAACCCGTTCTTCGACCAGAGCCGCGATGGCTGCAAGAAGGCCGAGAAGGAGCTCGGCGGTGCGGTGAAATGCACCTATATCGGCCCGCCCGAGCATGGCGGTGGCGAGGAGCAGATCCAGATCCTCCAGGATCTGTTCGCCAAGAAGGTCGATGGCATCGCCGTCTCGCCCTCGAATGCCGCCGCGGTGGCCCGGGTGCTGGCCCGCAACAAGGACAGCGGCATCCCGGTGATCACCTTCGATGCCGATCTGCTGGAGAAGGACCGCGGCCTGCGGATCGCCTATGTCGGCACCAACAACTACGAGATCGGCGTCAATCTCGCCAAGCTGGTGCAGGTCTACAAGCCCAATGGCGGCACCATCTGCATCCAGTCCGGCGGTGCCGCGGCCGACAACCACAACCAGCGCATGCAGGGCATCCGCGACACCCTGTCGGGCCAGAAGAGCGACAGCCCTCCGGGTGTGCGTCTCGAGGGCGCCAATGGCTGGACCGAGGCCGACGGCTGTCCGCTTTACACCAATGACGACTTCCAGGTGGCGGTCAACCAGATGGAGGACATCCTCGCCAAGTATCCGAAGCTGGATGCCTTCGTGCCCACCGGCGGCTTCCCCCAGTTCCTGCCGCAGGCCTATCGCAACGTCGCCAGCAAGTACAAGGACCGCATCCAGAGCCACGATCTGGCGCTGGTGGTGGCCGACACCCTGCCCGTCCAGCTCGATCTCCTGCGCGAGGGCCTGTCCCTCGGCCAGGTCGGCCAGCGGCCCTTCGAGATGGGCTACAAGGCCATGTACATTCTGCGCGATCTCAAGGAGGGCAAGGACGTGCCGGAGATCAACTACACCGGTCTCGACGTCTGTACCCCGGAGAATGTGGACACCTGCATCGGCGGCTGACGCGCCGCCCTGGCAGAGAAGGAAAGCCCCGGCATCCGCCGGGGCTTTTTTCATCGCGCGGAGGGCACCGCGGTTCAGTCGTCGTCGATCTCGTCCTGTTTCGGCAGTTTGTGGGCGATGCCCTTGTGGCAGGTGATGCAGGTCTTCCCCTCCTTCATCGCCGCCGGATGCTTTGCCCGCGGGCGACGCCCCTGCTTCTCGAAGTCCATCGCTTCGAAGGAGTGGCAGTTGCGACATTCGCGCGAGTCGCTCGCCTCCATCGATGCCCAGACCCGCTGTGCCATTTCGAGGCGCTTGGCCTCGAACTTTTCGGGAGTATCGATGGTGCCGGCGATGCTGTGGAACA
>CAYYZI010000042.1:0-11545 GCA_964475675.1 uncultured Geminicoccaceae bacterium | reverse complement strand
GAACAACCCGCGCACCGACTGGTGTTTTGAAACCGAGCCCGAGGAGGGGCTCGGCGGCCGCGCGCTCAAATATCCCCGCGGCCGGGTGCTGGGCGGCTGCTCCTCCATCAACGGCATGATCTACATGCGCGGCCAGGCCCGCGACTACGATCTGTGGCGGCAGATGGGCAATCCCGGCTGGTCCTGGTCGGAGGTGCTGCCCTACTTCAAGAAGTCCGAGGACTTCTTCAAGGGCGCCGATGCATGGCACGGTGCCGGCGGCGAGTGGCGGGTGGAGGAGCCGCGGGTGCGCTGGCCGATCCTCGACGCCTTCCGCGAAGCGGCGGCCGAGCTGGGCATTCCGATGATCGAGGATTTCAACCGCGGCAACAACGAGGGCTTCGGGTACTTCCACGTCAACCAGAAGAACGGCGTGCGCTGGAGCACCGCCAAGGCGTTTCTGCGACCGGCCATGGGTCGGCCCAATCTCGAGGTGCTGACCCACGCCCAGGCGAAAAGACTGCTGTTCGACGGGCAGCGGGTGACGGGCGTCGAATTCTGGCATCATGGTGCGCGCAAGACGGTCGCCGCGAACATCGAGGTGATCCTGGCCACCGGCGCGATCGGCTCGCCCCAGCTGCTGCAGGTCTCCGGCATCGGTCCCGCCGCGCTGCTGCGCGAGCACGGGATCGAGGTGGTCCACGAACTGCCGGGGGTGGGCGAGAACCTGCAGGACCATCTGCAGATCCGGCCGGTGTTCCGGGTGGAGAATGCGCTGACCCTCAATCAGCGGGGCAACAGCTATTTCTGGCGGGCACTGATGGGCCTCGAATACATTCTCTTCCGCAAGGGGCCGCTCAGCATGGCGCCCTCGACCCTGGGCGCGTTCGCCAAGAGCGACCCCTCCTTCGACACCCCGAATCTGGAATATCACGTGCAGCCGCTGTCCCTGGACAGGTTCGGCGATCCCCTGCACCCCTTCCCCGCGATCACCCCCTCGGTCTGCAATCTGCGGCCCACCAGTCGCGGTCATGTCCGCATCCGGAGCGCCGATCCGCGCGAGGCGCCGAGCATCAAGCCCAACTATCTGGCGACGCCCGAGGATCGCAAGGTGGCGGCAGACGCGCTGCGCCTGACCCGGCGCATCATGGCCGCGCGGGCGCTGGCGCCGCACCGGCCCGAGGAATACCGTCCCGGTGCCGATCTCACCGGGGACGAGGAACTGGCGGCCGCAGCGGGCGAGATCGCGACCACCATTTTCCACCCCGTTTCCACCTGCAGGATGGGCCCCGCCGAGGACCGGATGGCGGTGGTGGATGCCCGTCTGCGGCTGCACGGCATGGCCGGGATCCGCATCGTCGACGCCTCGGTGATGCCCACCATCACTTCCGGCAACACCAACTCGCCGACCATCATGATCGCCGAGAAGGCCAGCGACATGATCCTCGAGGATGCGCGCGGATAGGGAATTCCCGTAGCGAAGTTGAAAAACTTCCGGCTGCAGGCCATCATGCGGGACACGGAACCGATGTCGCGGAGCGGCGCGCGCGTCCGGTCGACTTGTCCCGCCGGGAGGTCTGAACATGTGGTTTTTCTGGCTCATTCTCGGAGTGGTGCTCGGCGCCGCGGCCGTCTGGTACTGGCGTGACCAGAAGGAGGGCGAGCGCGTCGCCGATGTCCAGGGCAGCTGGGAAGCCAAGTACCGGCACGCGCTCGAGGACGTGAAGCGGGCCGATGCCGCCCATGAGGAGACCAAGGAGCGCCTGCGCGCGGCCGAGAACCGGGTGGCCGAGCTGGAGGCGGAGAAGGCTCGCCTCGAGGCCGAACTGGCCGAACTCAGGCGCGCGCAGGAAGCCGCCCGCGCCGCCGCGGCGGCCCCATCCGAGGCCGCACCAGCCGGGGCCGAAGCCGCCGCTGCGCCGCGCCGCGGCGATGCCCGCCTCAAGCAGATCGATGCCAAGCTCGCCCAGCTTCCGGCGGGCTCCAGCGCCCGCAAGGCGCTCCTGGCCGAACGCCAGAAGCTGCTGGCCGAACGAGGCGGCAGCCCTGCCGCCGCCGGCAGAGAGGGGGACGATCTCAAGCGCATCAAGGGGATCGGGCCGGCCATCGCGGCCAAGCTCGAGGCCATGGGGATCACCCGTATCGCCCAGATCGCGGCACTCTCCGCCGAGGACATCGCCCGCATCGAAAGCGAGCTCGGCTTCAAGGGACGGATCGCCCGCGAGCGCTGGGTCGAGCAGGCGCGCGAGCTGATGGAAAGCGGTCAGAGCGCGGCAGCGGGCTAGGGTTCGAGCTCGCGGGCCAGCTCTTCCAGAAAGCGGTGGACGAAGGCCAGTCGCTGCTCGGCGAGGCGGCGGCCGGTGGCGGTGCGCATCCGCGCCGGCAGACGGTCGAGCTTGGTCTTCACATGATCGATGGCGAAGGCGACATCGTCGAGCGGCCGCCGTTCGGCGAAGGGATCGTCGGGATCGAGCAGGCGGCGCCCCATCCGTCCGCTGACCGCGAACAGGCGGGCGAGACCGATCGCGCCTAGGCTTTCGAGGCGGTCGGCGTCCTGCAGGATTTCCGCCTCCCGGCTGCGCGGTTCGATGCCCGCGGAATAGCTGTGGGCCTCGATGGCATGGGCCACGGCCTCCAACCGATCCGCGGGAAAATCCGCCTCACTCAGAAGCGCCACCGCCTGCCGGGCCGACAGACGCGAAGCCTCGGCCCGGGCCGGCGAGTCCTTGGGCGTGTTGACCAGATCGTGGAGGTAGGAAGCGGCCAGCAGCACCAGCATGTCGGCATCCGGTGCCTCGGTCACGGCGAGGCGACGGGCCAGCGCCCAGACCCGTCGGAAATGCCCGAGATCGTGGGAAGGGTCGCCGTCCTCCCGGGCAGCCACAAGCTGTTCGAGGCGGGCCTGCCAGTCCGTCAGCGACCGGTTCATTCACGCACCGCGGGCGGGCGGGCGAGCAGGGCCTCGACCGCCTGATCCACCGACCAGGTGCCGTCCAGAATGCGGGCCACGGCCAGGCTGACCGGCAGCTCGACACCGTGGCCCGCGGCCAGATCGCAGGCCGCCCGGGCGGTCCACACCCCCTCGCAGAGGGGGGCATCCTCGTCGATCAGATTGTCGAGCGGGGCGCCGCAGCCGAGCTCGAAGCCGAAACGGGTGTTGCGGGAGCTCAGGCTGGTCGCGGTCAGCACCAGATCGCCCATGCCCGAGAGCCCGGCCAGGGTTTCGCGCCGGGCACCGAGCGCGGTGCCCAGCCGGGAGATCTCGGCCAGCCCGCGGGTGATCAGCGCCGCCCGCGCATTCTCCCCGAGAGCCCGTCCCATGACGATGCCGGCGGCGATGGCAATGACGTTCTTGAGCGCGCCGCCGATCTCCACGCCGATCACGTCGTCGCCGGGATAGAGACGGAAGGCGGGGCTGGACAGCTCGCCGGCGATCTCGCGGGCGAGCGCGATGGCCGGGGCGGCCAGGGTCAGCGCCGTCGGCAGGCCGCGGGCGACCTCGGCCGCGAAGGAAGGCCCCGAGAGCACGGCCAGCGGGCAGTCGGGACATTCCTCGCTCAGCACCTCGCTCAGGCGGCGGTGGGTGGTGCGCTCGATGCCCTTGGCGCAGATCACCAGAACGCGGCCCCGATCCTCGAGCCGACGGGCCATTTCCCGCAGCCGCTGGGCGGGAACCGCGAGCAGCAGGATGCGGCAGGGATCGAGGGCCAGCAGATCGGCGGTGAGGCGGATCGCCGGATGGAGCACGATGCCCGGCAGATAGCGGCTGTTGACCCGGCTGCGGGCGATACGGGCCATGGCCGGGCCGTCGCGCCCCCAGAGCACCACCTCGCGACCGCCGCGCGCCAGAGCCTGCGCGAGGGCCGTTCCCCAACTGCCGCTGCCGACAACGCCGATCGCTGGCTGCGCCATGGCCCCTTTTCGGTAACGTCAACGCCCATCCCTTTGTACCGCGGATGGCGCCGAGGGCCAGTGTTATGAACGTCTTGGCACGATTTGTTGGGCCCAGGCGCCGGGATTCAGGCGGCGCGGGCACGCCGGGCGGTGCCGATGATCTCCCTGGCCATGGCATCGGCGACGCGATGGGGAGGCTCGCCATGGCGCTCGGCCCGCGCGAAGACCTCGGAAAGCCGCTCGGCAATCACGCCGAGACGCTGCAGCGCGCGCTCCTGCCGATAGCCCTCCGGGTGCAGCTCCTCGGCGATGTTGATCACCCCGCCGGCATTGATGACATAGTCGGGAGCGTAGAGAATGCGTCTGCGGTGCAGCCCGTCGCCGTGACGCGGGGCGGCGAGCTGGTTGTTGGCGGAGCCGGCGACCACCGCGCAGCGCAGCCGCGGCAGGCTGCGATCGTCGATCACCGCGCCCAGCGCGCAGGGTGCGAAGACCTCGCAGGGCACCCCCAGAATCTCTTCGGCGCCCGCCGCCCGGGCATCGAAGCGGCGGGCCGCCGCCTCTACCCGCGCCGGATCGAGATCGGCGACCACCAGCCGCGCCCCCTCTTCCGCCAGGAGGCCGGCCAGATGCATGCCGACATGGCCGAGCCCCTGGATGGCGATGGTGACGCCCTCGAGGCTGTCCCGTCCGAGGCGATGGCGTACTGCTACCCGGATGCCCATCAGCACGCCGCGGGCGGTCATCGGCGAGGGATCGCCGCTGCCACCGCTGCTGCGGCCGAGGACGTACTGCGTGATGCTGCCGGCAATCTCCATGTCGGCAGGCGCGGTGCCGACATCCTCGCCGGTATGGTAGCGGCCGTCGAAGCCCGCGACCGCGCGGCCGAAGGCGCGCAGCAGGGCGGGGGATTTGTCGCGGCGCGGATCGCCGAGGATCACGCTCTTGCCGCCACCATGGGCGAGACCGGCCATGGCCGCCTTGAAGGTCATGCCGCGCGAAAGCCGGAGCACATCGCTCAGGGCCTCGGCCTCGCTCGCATAGGGCCACATGCGGCAGCCGCCGATGGCCGGTCCGAGGCTGGTGTCGTGGACCGCGATGATCGCCCGGAGGCCGCTTTCGCGATCATGAAAAAAGCGCACCTCCTCATGGTCATCGAATTCCGGATGCGAGAAAAGTTCCATGCGGTACCCCCGGTTCGGGCACGAAAGGCTTCGCGCACAGTTTACATGCTCCAGCGCGGAACATGCTTGCCGAGGAAGGCCTGGCTCACGCGATATCGAAAGCGGTTGCCGGAACGGGGCCGGATCGGGAAAGATCCTTGCAAGCGCCGCGGCCTCCCCGGACGACCATCCGGGAGGATCATGGCAGCGACGGCTTAACGCGACGTAAACTCGCCGGCCGCCGGGCCACCGCGCGGCTGCTCAGGAATCGAGCGCGTCGAGCTGCTTCTTGACCTCCTTGTATTGCGGGGTGTCGGTGGGAAGCATGGAAAGGAGGCGGCTCCAGAGATCCCGGGCGCGCGCCACGTCACCCCGCTGCGCGGCGGCCAGGCCCAGATAGAAGAGGGCATCGGGCTGCGAGGCGTCGAGCCCGTTGACCGTCTCGAAGGCGGCGATCACCTGCTCGGGGAGAGGCTCCTGGGCCGGCACCGTTTCCAGCAGCGCCAGGGCGTAGTCGAGCTGGGCCTCGACATCGTCGGGCAGCTTGCGGGCCAGCTTGCCGTAGGCCTCGGCGGCCTCGGCGCGCCGTCCCAGCACTCGATAGGAGCGGGCCAGCATCCGCCAGCCCTCGATATCGTCCGGCTGCTGCTCGAGCCGGGCGGCCAGCCGGTCCACCATGCTGGCGATCATCGCCTTCTGCTCTTCGGGGCTGAGCTGGCTGGCGGCGGTCACCGCTTCGCGGCTGGGAGTGCTCGCCCCGGCCGTAGCCGACGGGTTCTCGAGACCGAGTTCGCTGGCGAGACTGGCGAGCTGCTGCTGGACGAAGGGAGCCTCGGCGAAGATCTCCCGGGCCCGCGCCAGGGCCTGTGCCGCCGCCGCGTTGTCGCCGCTGGCGGCGCGCAGCCGTACGAGCTCCACCCAGCGCTGCCAGTCCTTGGGATTCTTTTCGAGGCTCCGGGCCAGGCGATCGGCCTCCTCGGCACTGGTGACGGTGCCCACCTCGGCGAGCAGCGGCTCGACATCGGTATCCAGCTCCTCGGCCACCGCCCGGATGCGATCACGGAGCTGCGGCAGCCAGGGCGCATCACTGGTCGAATCGCGGCCCAGCTCGAGATATGCCGCGAGCGCCTTGTCGAACTCGCCGGCCTGCTCATGGGCCAACCCGACATAGAAGCGGGCGCGGGGATCGCTCGGGTTGCGCTCGAGCTCGCGCTCGAAAGCGGCCCTGGCACCCGGCGTCACCACCCCCTGGGCGGCGAGGGTCAGGGCCTCGCCGAGGGCTCCCGCCACGCCCTGCAGGTCCGGCGCGAGCTTTTCGGCCTTCTGATAGGCGCGGGCGGCGCCTTCGTAGCGGCCGAGAACGATGTTGGATCGGGCCAGCATCAGCCAGCCGTCGAGATCGTCGGGTTGCTCGGCGAGGCGCTTTTCCAGCCGCGCCACCATCTTCTCCACATTGGGCAGACTCGTGCCGCCGACCTCGCCGGCCAGCCGCGCCTCGCTGCCCGGCAGGTCGTTGCGTGCGGCGAGGGGCAGATCGGGCAGATCGGGACGGCCGAGATACAGGTAGAGGGCGGTGGCGGCGATCGGGGTCAGCAGGGCGGAGGCGAGCGCCACGGCCCGCAGCGGCCGCACCTGCCGGTTCTCCTCCTCGCGGCTCTCGCCGGCGATCGCCAGCATCCGCCGCTTGATCTCGGTCTCCGCGGCCTTGGCCGCCCGGGCATCGACCAGGCCGAGTTCGCGGTCGCGCGCGAGCTCCTCGAGCTGGGCCCGACAGACCGCGATCTCGGCGTCGATCCGCCCCAGCTTCTGCCGCTGCCGCCAGACCGGCCAGAGCAGGAAAACCGTCGTCAGCAGAGCGAGTGCCGAGAATGCGGCGATCTGCCAGGCCAGCATGGAAATACCCCCGCGTTTCGTCCGGGTTCTATTTGGCGCCGGTGGGCGCTCGGGCAAGCGACGCCGTGTCGCGTTCCGCCCGGGCGTGGCAGGGATGCCGCGGATCGGCGCGAAATCCCGCCCGGTTCGTGGGCCCCGTGCGAAAATGCTGGTTTTTCATGACCAAGGTTTCATCTTCTTGTCATCTTCCCGTAGGCAGACAGGGCGATGCGCCGAGCTTCGCCAGCGCGAGGAGATCCGGCATGACGGTATCCGGGGCGATGCCCGCGCCGCGGCCGATCGTTCCGAAGGCGATCCGGCTCGAGGATGATGGCCGCATCCCCAACAATCCGCGCCTGCCGCTCCTGATCTACGAGCGGGTTCTCGATCCGGGGCAGGGCGATCTCGCCGCCGCCTTCGCGGCGCTGTTCGCGGCGAACGGCTGGGGCGGCATCTGGTACGACGGCGTCTTCGCCTTCCCGCATTACCACAGCACCGCCCACGAGGCGCTGGGCATCGCCCGCGGAAACGCGCGGCTGCAGCTCGGCGGCGACAGGGGCATCACCCTGGATGTCGCCGCCGGCGATGCGCTGGTGCTTCCAGCCGGGACCGGCCACCAGAAGCTGGGCTCGACACCCGACCTTCTGGTGGTCGGCGCCTATCCCCGGGGCCAGAGCTGGGATCTCATGCGCGGCCGAGCGGAGGAACGATCCACCGCACTCGCCAACATCGCGCAGGTACCGCTACCGCCGAGCGATCCCCTGTTCGGGCCCGAGGGACCGCTCCTGCATCTGTGGCGCGATGCCGGCGTCAGATGAGATCGAGCACCGCGATGCCCTGCTGCGGTCGACCGCGCGCGTGCCAGCGGGGATCCCGAAGGGCGCGTTCCATGTCCTCGAGCCCGGCCCGCCAGTGCTCGCCGATGGAGGTGCGGGAGAAGTCGAAATCCTTCGACGAGGTCTGGTGCTCCTTGCGCCGGTAGGCGATGCGCAGGAGGGTCAGGGCCCGGTCACAGCGCAGGGCGGCGAATTCGGCGAATTCGGGCCGCGCGGCAACCTCCGCCGGCAGCAGATCGAGCAGGCGGCCGATGCGGTGGCGCATGGCCTGGCTCTCGCAGGCGAGCCGGTCGGCGAGCTGGCTGCGGCTGGCGAACCGGATGTCCTTGGTCCGCTCGTCGACATCGAAGATGGTGCGCGGCATCGGCCCTTCGGCGTTCCAGAGATCGATCTGGAAGATGTGCATGTCCTCCTCCGGGGCCTGCTCGAACACCCAGGTGATCGGCGTGTTGGAAAGAATGCCGCCGTCCCAGTAGGCCTCGCCCGCGATCTCCACCGGCGGGAAGGCCGGGGGCAGGGCGGCGCTGGCCGTCACATGCTCCGGGCCCAGTTTCTCCGCGGCGCTGTCGAAGTAGTGGAGCTCGCCGCTACGCACATTGACCGCACCGAGACTGAGCCGGATCGGGCCATCGTTGACGAGATCGAAATCGATCAGCTCCTCCAGCGTCCGCCGCAGCGGTTCGGTGTCGTACCAGCTCAACGCCTCCCGGGTTCCGGCCGGCCAAAGCAGGGGCGGCGGCAGACGCGGGGTGAAGAAGCCGGGAAGGCCGAAGGCCAGGGCCATGAAGGCGCTGGTCTCGTTGAACACCGCCCGCGCGTCCTCCCCCGGAACCAGGGGGGCGGCCGGCAGAGTGGCGGAGACCCGCTCCCAGAAGGCGCGCAGCCGCGCCACCCGCTGCTCCGGACGGTTGCCGGCGATCAGCGCACCGTTGATCGCCCCGATCGAAATGCCGGCGATCCAGTCGGGCGCATGCGCGGCCCCTTCGAGCGCCTCGAAGGCCCCGGCCTGATAGGCCCCGAGCGCCCCGCCACCCTGCAGCACGAGGACGCAGCGCTCCCCGGCGGGGCTCACGAGCGGCCTTCCGAGGCGGACCGGACGGCGGCCCGTCGCGGCATCAGGCCCCAATAGTCGAAATCCAGCAGCACCTCGGGGAGATAGCGACCCTCCGCGTTCTTCAGCGGGAAGCTCGATGCCGGGCGGTTCTTGACCGCCACCAGGCGCAGGCGCAGCGCTCCCAGATCCTCGCGGCCGGCGATCTCCGCCTTCTCCAGCACTTCCGACCAGGCATAGACGGTATCGCCGGCCACACAGGGGTTGGCATGGGTTCCGGCGTTGATCGCCAGGATGTGCAGCATGTTGCCGAGGCCGTTGAAGGACAGCGCCCGGGCGATGGAGATCACCACCCCGCCATAGACGATGCAGGCCCCGAGCGGCCCCTGGCGCTCCATATGGTCGTTGAAATGGACCCGGGCGGTGTTCTGGTAGAGGCGGGTGGCGAGCCGGTGCTCGCTTTCCATCACCCCCATGCCGTCGACATGGTCGATCTTCTCGCCGGGCTCGTAATCCTCGAAGAACCAGGGCGAGCCGGTGACCTCGGGGTCGACCCGCACCGGGCCCAGGCCCGGCGGTGGGCCGAGCGCCTCGGCGGCCACCGCCGGCGCCAGCGAGGGCGTGCGGCTGGCGGCGGTGCGGGCCTCGGGGTCGCGTTTGCGCACCAGCACCCAGCGCACATATTCGAGCACCGGCCGCTGGCCCTGCTTGAAACCCCGGGTGCGCACCCAGACGATGCCGGCCTTGCCGCTCGAGGTCTCCCTGAGACCGATCACCTCGGAGCGGGCTTCGAGCGTATCGCCGGGATAGACGAGATCCAGAAACCGCCCCTCGGCATAGCCGAGATTGGCCACGGCATTGAGGGAGATGTCCGGCACCGACCTGCCGAACACCAGATGGAAGGCCAGCAGATCCTCGATCGGCAGCCCCGGCAGGCCGTTGGCACGGGCGAAAGGGGCGCTGCAATGCTGGGCGAAACGCGAGCCGGTGAGCGCCAGATAGAGCGCCGCATCGCCCTCGCCGACGGTGCGCGGCGGGGCATGCAGGAGCTCCTGGCCGAGGGCGAAATCCTCGAAGAAATTGCCGCCATGGGTCTTGCGCATGGTTCCCCCGTACCGCTGGTCCGCGCCGTCCGTAGCGCAGCCCGTGCTGCACCGCAAACCCCGGGGCGGCTCGCAGCCGCGGCAGGAATCGGCTAGTCTGTCGCGCGGGAGGAGCCGATCACGCCATGGCCAAGGTGGTTTTCACCCACAAGCCGGGCTCGCGCTACGATGATCTGCCGGAGTGGCGCTACCATTTCCCGCGGACATATCTGCGCCAGGTCGAGGCGGCGCTGGGCGATTTCATCGTCTATTACGAGCCCGGCCGCTCGGGTGTCGGCGACAATCTGCGGGAAGGCAGAAAGGCCTATTTCGCGACCGCCAGGCTGGTGCGCATCGAGCGCGATCCGACGCGGCCCGACCACTATTACGCCCATGTCGAGGACTATCTGGAGTTCCTCCGTCCGGTGCCGTTCCGTGAGGGCGGGTTCTACTACGAACACCGCCTGCGCAAGGAGGATGGCACCGTCAACAAGGGGGCGTTCGGCCGGGCGGTACGACTGCTGGATGATTACGAATACGAGCTGATCTGCCGGGCCGGGTTCGCCGAGGAACTGGAGACCGAGCTGCCATCGCTGCTGCCTGTGCCGGAACGGATGCTCGCCGAGCCGCCGGCGGTGTTCGAGCGGCCGATCGTCGAGACGCTGGTGGCCCGCCCGTTCCGCGACCGCGCCTTCGCCCGGGCGGTGCAGGGGCCTACGGGCAGACCTGTGCCTTCACCGGGCTTCGCATCATCAATGGCGGCGGCCGACCGGAAGTCCAGGCCGCCCATATCCGGCCGGTGGCCGATCAGGGGCCGGATTCGGTGCGCAACGGCATCGCCCTTTCGGCCACCCTGCACTGGATGTTCGATCGCGGCCTCGTCTCGATCGCACCCGACCATTCGATTCTGGTGGCCGAGCGGCAGATCCCGGAAAGGCTGATGTCACTGCTCAATCCCGACCGCCGCATCCGCCTGCCAGGGGATCCGCGTCTGCGGCCGGCGCCGGCCTTTCTCGAATATCACCGGCAGCGGGTCTTCAAGGGCTAGTCGATTTCCACTTCGAGGCGGAGGATCAGATAGCTCCAGGACTTGCCGTGGCCGTCGAGATTGAGCGAGCTGTTGACCCCGCCCTCGAGGGCCCGGTGTATGACGATGTTGAGGCCGAAGAGCTGCGGTACCGCATGGATCTCGACCGGTCCCTGCACCAGGCGGGGAAATTCCGCACGGATGCGCTCCGGCGTGATCTGGCGTAGCACCGCCGCATAATGCGCCGCATCCTCGACCCATACCGAGACGTTGGAAGTGTCCCCCTTGTCGCCGGCGCGGGCATGAGCGATGTCCCAGAGACGCATGCGCCTGCTCATGCCTCGAGCACCTCCACCCGGCAGTGCACCGCGTCGCGGGGAACGAAGCACGAGGCGGTGGACACACTCTCGGTGATGCGACCACGGAAGCCACCGCCCCCGGCCGGGCCGCAGGTGAGCATGGCCTCGGTTTCCCACAGCACCAGTTCCACCTCCTCGCGCCGCGAGGAGCGGCAGGCCACCCGCAGGCGCACATCCTCGGTCCGTACCGGCGCCACGCCGGCCGTGCCGTGCAGCGAATCGACGCCGATCAGATCGAAGCGCAGTGGACAATGCAGGCCGTGGATGCGGGTCAGGCGCTCG
>CAYYZI010000041.1:0-11553 GCA_964475675.1 uncultured Geminicoccaceae bacterium | reverse complement strand
AGCTCGCGCGGCTGGCCGCCGCCCTCGACCGCATTCTGGAGGTGGCAGGATGAGACAGCGCTCACAGCGCATGGCCGAGCTCACCGCGCGGGAGCTGCGCGAGCTCGCCGAGCGGGACGCGATCGTCATCGTTCCGGTGGGGGCGATGGAGCAGCACGGGCCGCATCTGCCGGTCGGCACCGACATGTTCCTCGGCCGCGAAGTGGCCCGTCTGGCGGCGCAGCAGGCGGTCGAGCAGCATCCGGTGCTGGTCACCGAGCCGGTCTGGACCGGGCTTTCCGAACATCACATGGCCTTCGGCGGCACCATCACTCTCGATTTCCACGCCTTCGAGGCGCTCCTGCGGGGCATCGTCGGCTCCCTGCATCGCCACGGTTTCCGCCATATCTGCCTGCTCAACAGCCATGGCGGCAACATCGCCGCCTTGCAGGTGGTGACCGAGCGGCTCACCCTCGATCTCGGCATCCCGCTGGTGGCCGCCACCTACTGGCATCTGGCGGCCGATCTGCTCGATCCGCTGCTGGAGCGCCAGCGCAGCATCCATCACGGCTGCGAGGCGGAAACTTCGATGATGCTGGTGACCCGCGCCGATCTGGTCGATCTCGGCCGACTCGAGGAGGCAGCCTGCCCGGATCCTCGCGACGAGCCGGGCTTCCGGCCGGATGGCGCCTACCGGTTCACGAGCTTCGCCGACAGGACCCCTTCGGGCGCGCTCGGCGACCCGCGGGCGGCTTCGCCGGAAAAGGGCGAGAAGCTCCTGGAGCTGGCGGCCGCACGGCTGGCCGAGCGGCTGCTCTCCGACAGTTTCTGGAGCGAGCCCCTGAAGCGGGACTGAGCGGAACCGCGCCCGGCTTCAGGCACGGCGGCGGGCCAGCGCCTCCTCTTTCGTGTAGCTGCGCACCGCCTCGGCCACGGTGATCCGGAAATCCCGGAAGAAGCCCCCGGCCAGCCCTTCCTCCTGGGCCTGGCGGTGTTCGAGATGGCGTCGCCAGCGCTCGACCGCTTCGAGATCGCGCCAGAAGGACACCGAGACGAAGCGCTCCTCGTCGGCGAGGCTCCGGAACCGCTCCACCGACAGGAAACCGTCGATCCCCTCCACCTCGCGGCGCAGGGCCTGGGCCAGCTCGAAATAGCGCGCGCCCTTTTCGGGATCGAGGACGAACTCGAAGACGACCACCACCACCGCTGTTCTCCCGCTGATCGCGACGCGCAGAAGGTAGCTCCTTCGCCCATTCCGGTCAGCGCTTTTCCGCCGCCCGGTCAGGCGAGATCGGGAAAGGCGAACACATCCATGCCGATGCTGCCGAATTCGAAACTGCGGTGGAGCCTGGTGCCGCGGCCGCCGCCGGCGGCGGCCGCCACATGCAGGGGCAGGAAATGCTCTTCGGTGGGATGGGCGGTGGCCGCGAAAGGAGCGCGCTCCCGGTAGCCCGCGAGGGCCTCGAGATCGCCGCGCTCGATCACCTCCCCCACCCAGCCCTCGAAGGCCAGCGCCCAGCCCGGGGTCGGGTCGCTGGTGGCGGTGGCCCCGGCCCGCAGCCGGCCCAGCGCATCGGCCAGATTGTGGGTGAGCGCGCCGCTGCCCACCACCAGGATGCCCTCCTTGCGCAGCGGTGCGAGCGCCGCGCCCAGCGCCAGATGATGCCCGGTTCCCAGCGCCGGCTGCACCGAGAGCTGGAGAACCGGGATCCCGGCATCCGGGTACATCAGCAGGAGCGGAACCCAGGCCCCGTGATCGAGGCCGCGCTCGGGGTCGGTCCGTGCTTCGATCCCGGCTTCCGCCAGCCGCTCGACGATGGTGGCTGCCAGTTCGGGGTCGCCGGGAGCCGGATAGCGAAGCGCGTAAAGGGCATCCGGAAAGCCGCCGAAATCATGGATCGTCGCCGGGCGCTCCGCCGCGGTGACGGCCGGGGCCGCGGTTTCCCAATGCGCGGAGACGCACAGGATGGCCCGCGGCCGGGCGATCCGCACACCCAGAGCACGCAGGAAATGATGCGCCGGCGTCGGATCCAGCGCCATCGTCGGCGAACCGTGACTGACGAACAGGGAAGGCAGGGCGGGCATGGCGGCACTCCGGTCGGTGCGGTCGGGCCGGGGTGGAGATGGCGGCCGCACCTGCAGCCATCAACGGCCGCAGCGGCAACAGACCGTCCGCGTCGCCGCAACATTGCCCCCACTTGAAGCCCGCCGGCCGGTCCCCCATAGTGTTCGGCGAGACGGTGGTGGAGTCCACCGAAACCGCCCGAAGGGCCGATGACTCCTGTCGCAGCGGTTGCCATGCGAGGGGGGTCATGTCCGTTTTCGAGCCGAACAGCCCGATCCCAGCCGGAAAAAACGGAGCCGATCAGAACGCAGCAGGCGGACGGGCGAGCCTCGGATCTCTCGAGCATTTCCACTCGATCCTCTACCCGGACGCTGCGGCCGCGGATCACGCGCCGGCAGCCCTCGACCCGCAACTGCCGCTGTTTCGGGACCTCCATCTCGATGCCATCTTCGATCAGGTTCTGGCCGGCCGGCGGGATTACGCGCTCGAGCCGGTGTTCCGCACGCCGCTTCGCGATCTCCGGGTCATCGCCTATCGCCAGGAAGTGATGCGTGATCTGGAGAACCCGTCGCTGGCGGACATCCTGCGGCGCTTTGCGACCGACATGCGCGAGATGCGCAAGGGGCTGCGGCGTGCGGAGGCGATGTCCCATCCCGAGCAGAAGCAGGCATGGTTCCTCGAGGCCGTCCGGGGCTATTGTGAGACCCTGCTGCGTTTCGAGAGCGAGCTTCGATCGGCGCCGCTGCGCTCGGCCGGACTGTGCCGGTTTCGAGGCTACCTCGCGGATCATGTCTCCTCGCGGCCGTTTCTCGCCCTCCAACGGGAGACCCGCGAGCTCGCCCTACGCCTCGCCGGGGTCCGCTACGGCCTGCACATCGCCGGAGACCGCATCCGGGTCGGCCAGCCTTCGGACGATCCCGATTACGCCCGCGAGGTCCGTGCCACCTTCGCCATCTTCGAGCGACAGGACGGCGACGAGCAGCCTGTGGCCTTCGCCGAGCCGGACCAACTCAACCATGTCGAATACGCGATCCTGCAGAAGATCGTCCGCCGACACCGGGCGCTGTTCGACAGGCTCGCACGCTTCTCCGACGAACGCGCCGAATACGCCGATCCGACGGTTCTCGCCTTCGACCGCGAGATCCAGTTCTACCTCGCCTGGCTCGAACATCTGGCATCCTTGCGGCGGGCGGGACTGGCCTGCTGCTATCCCCGGCTGCTGACCGACACCAAGGAAGTACGGGTCCGCGCCGGCTTCGATCTGGCATTGGCGAGCCGCCTGCGGGCGGAGGGTGGCGAGATCGTCTGCAACGATTTCCATCTCTCGGGCGAAGAGCGAGTCCTGGTGGTCTCCGGTCCCAATCAGGGCGGCAAGACCACCTTTGCGCGGATGTTCGGCCAGCTCCATTATCTCGCCAGTCTCGGCTGCCCGGTGGCCGCCCGCGAGGCGCGGCTGTTCCTGTTCGATCGCCTCTTCACGCAGTTCGAGAAGGCCGAGGATCCGCGCAGTCCGCGCAGCAAGCTCGAGGACGATCTGCTGCGGATCCGGGAGATCCTGGAACAGGCCACCGGTGACAGCATCATTCTTCTCAACGAGATCTTCTCCTCGACGACCCTGGCCGATGCGCTCTTTCTCAACCGGGAGATCCTGTCGCGGATCATCGCCCGCGACGCGCTGTGCGTCTGCGTCACGTTCCTGGAGGAGCTCGCCCGGCTCGGCCCGCAGACGGTGAGCATGGTGAGCACGGTGGCGGCCGACGATCCGACGCGGCGCACGTTCCGGCTGGAACGCCTGCCGGCCGACGGGCTGGCCCATGCCCTGAGTCTCGCCGAACGCCACGGCCTCACCTATGCGCGGCTGGTGGAGCGCATTCCGCCATGAACGTGTTCCTGATGCACCGCGACACCGATTTCGACCCGAAAACGCCGCTGCCATGGAACGCGCGTGCGCTGATCGACGATCTCGGCCTCGAGCCGCTGTTCGAGACCATGGCCGCGGGCGATCCCTTCCTGCTGGAGGTGGCCTCGCCGGCGGTGTTGGCCGGGCCGGCGGAGATCGACACCATCCTCTACCGGCAGGCGGTACTGCGCGACTGCCTCGCCCGGCCGCCAATCGTCCGCTCTCTCTACGAGCTCGCGCTGCGCGCCATCGAGGCGGAGCGCAGGGAATTCTTCGGCGCCCGCCGCCAGGACCCGGGAACCATGCTCTGGCGCTCCCTGCGGGTGATGGGGATGTTCCTCGAGCATCTGCAGGCGCTGCGCCGGATGGCGGAGCGGCATGCAGGCGCTTTCGCCTCGGAGGGTTTCCGCAACTTCTTCGCTCGCATCGAGGCGGAGCTGACTCCGGCCTTTTTCGCCGAGGCCGAACGCCATCTCGCGCGCCTCCGGTTTCGCCGCGGCGTGCAGGTGGCGGCGCGGCTGGGGCCGGGCCTGCGCGGTACCGACTACCGGCTCCTGCGGTACGAGCCGGACTGGCGCGAGCACCTGCGCCGGCTGTTCGCCTGGCGCGAGCAACGCGCCTCCACGGTGACCATCGCGCCCCGCGACATCGCCGGGGCACGGTACCTCTCCGAGCTGCGCGACCGCGGCGTCAACGCGGTGGCCGCCGCCCTCGCCGGCTCGGTGGATGGGGCGCTGGCCTTCTTCCGGTCTTTGCGCCGGGAGCTCGCCTTCTACCTGGGCTGTCTCAATCTCCACGAGCGGCTGCAGCAGATGGGCGAACCGGTCTGCTTTCCGGTGCCGGCAGCGGCCCGGGAACATGCCTGGTGGTGCGAGGGGCTCTACGATGTGGTGCTGGCCCTGGTCTCCGGGCAACCGATGGTCGGCAACGATGTGGCGGCCGACGGGCGACGGCTGGTGCTGATCACCGGTGCCAACCGGGGCGGCAAGTCGACCTTTCTGCGCAGCGTCGGGCTGGCCCAGCTCATGATGCAATGCGGCATGTTCGTTCCCGCCCGGCAGTTCCGGGCGAGCCTCTGCGACGGCCTGATCACGCATTTCCGGCGCGAGGAGGACAGGCGCCTCGAAAGCGGCAAGCTGGACGAGGAACTGGCCCGCATGAGCGCCATCGTCGACCGCCTCACGCCCCATGCGCTGGTGCTCCTCAACGAGTCCTTCGCTGCCACCAACGAGCGCGAGGGCTCGGAGATCGCCCGCCAGATCGTCCGCGCCCTGGTGGATCGCGACAAGCGGGTGTTCTTCGTCACCCATCTCCACGATTTCGCCGAGAGCCTGCATGCCGGCCGGCCGTCATGGGCGCTGTTCCTGCGGGCCGAGCGCCGCGCCGACGGCCACCGCAGCTTCCGCATGCAGGAGGCGGAGCCGCTGTCCACCAGCTTCGGCCGGGACCTCTATGCGCGGATCTTCGGTACCTAGCGAGGCGGGCTGTCCTGCCGGGCCGCCTCCCGGCCGCTCGCCAGTACCTCCAGCATCGCCGCCTGCAGCCCGGGTGCGGCGGCGAGAATGCTCGCCTTTCGGGGGTCGAAGGCGGTGCCGTCGACGGCACTGACCGCGCCGCCGGCCTCGATCACCAGCAGCGCCCCGGCGGCCATGTCCCAGGGGGCCAGCCCGTATTCCCAGAACGCGTCGAAGCGGCCGCAGGCGACACAGGCGAGATCGAGCGCGGCCGAGCCGGTCGAGCGCACCGCCTCGACCTTCTTGACGACATTGCGCCATTCGCGGGTGTTGTCCCGATCGCTGGTCCAGGCATCGTAGGGGAAGCCGGAGGCGACCAGCGCTTCGGCGAGGCTGGTGACGGGTGAGACCGCGATCGGCTGCCCGTTGAGGAACGCCCCGCCCCCCTTGCATGTCGCGAACAGCTCGTCGCGCAGCGGATCGAAGATCACGCCGAGCAAAGTCTCGCCTTCGCGCTCGAGGGCGATGGAGGTGCAGAAACGCGGAAAGCCGTGGGCGTAGTTGGCGGTGCCGTCGAGGGGATCGACGATCCAGCGCACCGGCGCGGCGATGTCGCCCTGTCCCTCCTCGCCGAGAAAGCCGTAATCGGGAAAGGCGGCGCACAGCCGCTCGCGCAGCAGCCGTTCGACGCGCCGGTCCATCTCGGTGACCGGATCGGCGGCACGCTTGTAGGTGACTGCACGCCGGCCGCCGAAGCCTTCGGCCAGCAGCCTTCCCGCCTCGCGCGCCGCGGCCACCGCCGCCTCGAGCTCCGCCCGCAAGGGCTCAGTCCCCCGTCTGCACGGCATCCGCCAGCGCATGCATGAGATCGGCATTGCGCGCATAGAGCTCGCGATATGTGCCGAAAAGCGAACGGTAGTGCGCATGGGCGGCCGCGTCCGGTTCCACCGGCGGGCCGAAGGCCAGAAAGCGGTCGATCGCGCTCCAGTCCTCGAAGGCGGCAACGCCCATGCCGGCGACGAAGGCGGCGCCCAGACAGGAGCCCGGATGCGCGGCCAGCGGCTCGAGGGCGCGGCCCAGCACATCGGCGGTGACCTGCTTCCAGAGCGCCGAGCGGGCGCCGCCATTGGTCACCCGCACCCGGGCGATGGTGAGCCCCTTTTCCTCCAGCACCGCCAGGTGGTGGAGAAAGCCGAAGCCGATCCCTTCGAGAATGGCGCGGTAGAGATGCCCCCGACCATGGGAGAGGGTGAGGCCGAAGAACACACCCCGCGCGCGGGGATCGTTGATCGGCGTCTTCTCGCCCAGAAAGTAGGGCAGCAGCACCAGCCCCTCGGCCCCCGGCGGGACCGCCGCGGCTTCGCGGTCGAGTTCCTCATAGCCGGCGCCGCAGCCGAATTCGCGCTGGAACCATTTGATGAGACTGCCGCTCGCCGCCATGCAGCCATTGGGCAGCCATCTGCCATCGACCAGGTGATAGTCGAGGAACAGGCGGCGATCGACGAGCGGCCGATCGGTGCAGAAAAGAATGTCGCCGGCTCCTCCCAGCTTGACCAGCAGATCGCCGGGCTCCACCACTCCTGCGGAAAAGGCGGAGGCAATGTGATCGGCGCTGCCGGCCACCACCGGGGTGCCGGCGCGCAATCCCGTGGCTCGGGCAGCCTCTGCGGTGACTTCCCCCACCACCTGCCGCGGCCAGCGGAGGTTGCCGAGCCAGCGCGTCTCGATGGTGGCGGCCTCGAGCAGTTCGGGGATCCACGCCTCGCTGCCGAAATCGAACAGGCCGCTTTCCAGCGCCCAGTTGCGTTCGGCGGAAAAGGCCCCGGTCAGGCGATGGGCGATGAAATCGTAGGAGCCCATCAGATGGCGGGCCCGGGCCATCACCTCCGGCTCGTGACGGCGCAGCCACAGCAGCTTGGGGCCGATGCTCTGCTGGGTGATGGCGCTGCCGGTGCGGGCCAGCACCTCGTCCTCGGGAAAGCGGCGGCGGAATTCCTCGATCTCGGCCACCGCCCGCGCGTCGTTCTGCTGGATCGAGGGGCGCAGCACCCGACCGGCTTCGTCGAGCAGGATCAGGGTGGGCACCATGCCGGCGGCGCCGATGGCGGCGATGTCCGCGGCCGCGATGCGCGCGCGGCGCAGGAGCTCGGGCACCAGCTCACAGAGATTGTCCCACCACTGGCCCGGATCCTCCTCGGCCCAGCCGGCCCGCGGACTCGACAGATCGGCCGGGCGGCTGGCGGTGGCGAGGGTCTTTCCGGTTTCCGAATCGACCAGAATGCCGACCGTCGAGGTGGTGCCGATATCGATGCCCAGGAGAACGGCCATGGCTCAGCGCAGCCTCTCGACCACCTCCATGAACCGGGCCACCCGGTCGGGATCGACCGGGTTCCAGGTATCGCCGTCGACCTTGAAGTGGGTGCCGACCACGCAGCCATCGGCGATCGCCAGGATGTCGCCGACATTGTCGATGTTGACGCCGGTGTTGGCGAACAGCGGCACATCGGGCAGCACTTCGCGGACCGCCGCGAGATCCGAGGTCTCGGCCGGCTGGCCGGTGAGCGGGCCCGACACCAGCACCGCATCGGCCAGCGAGGAGAAGACGGCGCTGCGGGCGCGGAGCGCGATGGGTCGGGTATCGAGGGCGGCCGCGAACTCGGCATTGACGTTGAAAAGGAGCTTGAGATCGGGGCGGCCGAGCCGGCTGCGCAGGCGCAATGCGGCGGCGGCGTCGGGCTGCCAGAGGCCCATGTCGGAAGCGTAGACGCCGGTGAACACCTCGCGCGCGAAACGGGCGCCGGTGGCGCAGGCGATGGCCACGCTGGCCCGGGGATCCCACAGATAGTCGACGCCGAAGGGCACCCGCAGATGCGGTTTCGCGGCAGTGACGATGGCGGTCATCGCGGCCAGCGCCTCGGGCGCCGCCTCGAGGGTGTAGGGGCGGTCGTTCTCGTTGCCGAACATGATCGCATCGATCCCGCCCGCCTGCAGATGCGCGATATCGGCGAGCACCCCTTCGAGCAGCTTCTCCATGCCGCCATCGGCATCGTAGAGCGGCGAGCCGGGGAGGGCGCCGATATGGGCCATGCCGATGATCACCTTGGATTTTCCGCCGAAGAAATCGAACAGCATCAGGCTCTCTCCTCGATCTCGCGCATTTCCGCCAGCACCACTTCCACCCCGGCGGCCTCCAGGGCCCGCGCCAGCGGCGGCGGTGGCGGCGCATCGGTGATCAGACGGTCGATCCGTTCGAGATCGCACACCTTGACCACCGACATCCGGGCGAACTTGCTGGAGTCGCACAGCACCACCACATGCGCGGCGCGGGCGAGGTAGACGGCCTTGATCTCGGTATCCTCGAGCGAATAGTCGAAGCAGCCCGCAGCGGTGATCCCCGACACTCCGAGAAAGGCGTAGTCGAGCCAGTAATTGCCGAGCTCGCGCACCGCCACCGGCCCGCACAGGGAAAGCTCGGTGCCGCGCACCCTGCCGCCCGGCAGGTAGACATCGTGGGCGGCGTTGGCCAGCAGACCGGCGGCGCGCAGACTGTTGGTGAAGATCTTGAGATCCCGCATCTCGGCCAGGCGGCGGGCCAGCTCGAAGGTGGTGGTGCCGACATCGAGGCCGATGGTCGCCCCCGGCCGCAGCAGGGCGGCGGCGGCCCGGGCGATGGCCCGCTTGGCACCGGCCTGGCGGCGGCTGCGCGCTTCGAAGGCGGGCTCGTGCAGATCGACCGGCATCGGCGCCTCGCCCTGTACCAGCACCGCACCGCCATGGGTGCGCAGCAGCGAGCCATCGGCCTCCAGCACGCTCAGATCGCGGCGGATGGTCATCTCCGAGACGCCGAGACGGCGGGCCATGTCGGCCACCGAGAGAAAGCCGCGCTCGGCGATGAGGGCGCGCAGATGGCGCCGCCGTGCCGCCGCCGGTGGCCGCGGCGCGCGTTCCCCGCCGGTGCCGGCGGTGTCATTCACCGGGCCGATCCCCGGGCGATGTTGCGCCTGCCATGTTCGGCCTCCCGCAGAACCCCCGGAGGGGCAGCCAGATGTTCGATATCGTGCGTACGGGCGCAAAATAGCGAGCGCTACCCCGGAATGTCAATCTTGCCTGATTGACTCTGTGCGATATCGCTCATATCCTGCCAGCGAAAATGGCTGCAGGGAGGCCGTTGCGCATGGCGTTGGGCGAGGATCTGCGCGGTAAGCGCGCCATCGTCACCGGTGGCGGATCCGGGATCGGACGGGCCATCAGCCGCGCCCTCGCGGCCTGCGGCGCCCGCCTCGCCGTCACCGATCTCGACCTCGCCAGGGCCGAGGAAACCGCCGCCGAGCTCGGCGCCGACAATCTCGCCCTCGCCGCCGATGTGCGCCGGCGCGACAGCGTCGAGACCGCCTTCGCCGAAATCGAACAGCGCTGGCAGGGCTACGACATCCTGATCGCCAATGCTGGCGTTTCCACCATGAACCGCGCCGTCGATCTGACCGACGAGGAATGGGACTTCAATTTCGATGTCAACGCCCGCGGCGTGTTCCTCACCAACCAGATCGCGGTCCGCCAGTTCCTGCGCCACGGCATCCGCGGCGTGATCGTCAATACCGCCTCGATGGCCGCACGCATCGGTGCACCGCTGCTGGCCCACTATTCGGCCAGCAAGTTCGCGGTGGTGGGCTGGACCCAGGCCCTGGCCCGCGAGGTGGCGGCGGACGGCATCCGCGTCAACGCCGTCTGCCCGGGCTTCGTGCGCACCGCCATGCAGGAGCGCGAGGTGGCCTGGGAAGCCCGGCTGCGCGGCACGAGCCCGGAAGCGGTATTGCGGGAATACATCGAACTCACGCCGCTGGGGCGCCTCGAGGAGCCCGAGGATGTCGCCGATGTGGTGGTCTTCCTCGCCTCCGACGCCGCCCGCTTCGTCACCGGCGAAGCCATCAACGTCAACGGAGGTGCGCGCATGGACTGACCCGCCACGGTTCCGGTCGGTCCGTTCCGCCATCCGGCGGAGAGGGTGCAGAAGAGGTTCCGGCATCGGGCCGGGACGCCATGGTCTTTCGGGAGGGACGAGCGATGAACGGAAAAGGGCACAAGAGGCTCGCGGGCCTGCTCGCCGGAGCGGCGCTGGTGGCCCTGGCACAGCCGGCATGGGCGGTCGAGCTCAACGTGATCATGGAGGAGGTGCCGGATTACGACATCGTCGCCAAGCTCACCGAGCGTTTCGAGGCGGCCAATCCGGACATCCAGATCACCTTCGAGGCGATGCCCTACGATGCGATGCGGGACAAGATCCTGACCTCGTTCCTGGCGCCGGAAGCGACTTACGACATCATCATCGTCGACAATCCCTGGATGGACGAGTTCGGCCATGCCGGATATCTGGCCAGCCTCGACGATCTGGTGAAGGCCACCGAGGGCTACGACTACGCCGATTTCGTCGCGCCGCTGCGGGAGATCGGAGAGGTCGACGGCACCATCTACGGCGTGCCCTACTACAATTACGCCCTCGGCCTGATCGTTCGCCAGGATGTGTTCGATGCCAGGGGCATCGCGGTGCCGACCACGCTCGCCGACTATGTGGACACGGTCAAGAGCCTGACCGGGGACGATTTCTACGGCGCCGCCATGCAGCCGCAGCAGGGCTACAAGATCTTCGAGGAATGGAAGAACTGGCTCTACGCCGTGGGCGGCGATCTGATGGACGAGAACGGCAAGGTCATCATCAACAGCCCCGAGGCGGTCAAGGCACTCGAGATGTACATCGACGCCTACAACAACGCCGCCCCTCCGGGATCCCTCAACTGGGGCTTCGACGAGGCACTCCGCGCGGTGGCCTCGGGCAAGGCGGCGACCATGCTCAGCTACAACTGGATGCTGCCCACCCTGAACAATCCCGAGGGCCCGGCCGGCAAGCTCGCCGGCAAGTTCGAGCTTTATGAAGTGCCCGGCGGCAAGGCGGTGCTGGGCGCCTGGCACTGGGCCATCCCGGCCAATGCCGCGGACAAGGACGCGGCCTGGAAGTTCGTCTCCTGGATCACCTCCAAGGAGGTGGACAAGGAGCGGGTGATCATGGGCGGTGCCCCCATCCGCACCAGCGTGATGACCGATCCCGAGGTCTGGCAGAAGGGCTTCGGCGAACGCTACTACAAGACCGTGCTCGCGATTCT
>CAYYZI010000040.1:0-11565 GCA_964475675.1 uncultured Geminicoccaceae bacterium | reverse complement strand
GGAATTTTTCCAGCGAATGGAGGATCCCGGCCCTGTTGCGGGCGATCTCCTCGTCCGACAGGAGCTGGCGGCTCTCGTCCTTGCCGGAGGGGTCACCGACCTTGGTGGTACCGCCACCGACCAGGGCGATCGGCTGGTGCCCGGTACGCTGCAGCCAGCGCAGCATCATGATGCTCAGAAGGTTGCCGACATGCAGGCTGTCGGCGGTACAGTCGAAGCCGACATAGCCCACGACCCGGCCTTCGCAGGCGGCCGCGTCGAGGGCCTCCGGATCGGTGCACTGGTGGATGAAGCCGCGTTCGGCGAGGACCCTCAGGAAATCCGACCGGAAACCGCTCATCCGCCGTTCTCACCGGCTGATGGCGGCGGGTTCGACGGTCGCCTCGAGGCGCTTGTCGAGATAGGCCTCGCACACTTCCTCGAGCTCCTCGAAGGCGCCCCGGAAGAAATGGTCGGTGCCCTCGATGGTGTGGAAATCGATGATGATGCCACGCTGCTGCGAGAGCTTGTTGACGAGCTTGATCACCGATTCGCTGGGCGTCACCAGATCGCCCTCGCCATGGACGATCAGTCCCGAGGAGGGGCAGGGGGCGAGGAAGCTGAAATCGTAGAGATTGGCGGGCAGCGAGCAGCAGATGAAGCCCTGCACCTCGGGCCGCCGCATCAGGAGCTGCATGGCGATCCAGGCGCCGAAGCCGAAGCCCGCCACCCAGGCGACATTGTTGCTGGGATTGACCTGCTGCATCCAGTCGAGGGCCACCGCCGCGTCGCGCAGCTCGCCCTGGCCGTGGTCGAACACGCCCTGCGAGCGCCCCACGCCGCGGAAGTTGAACCGCAAGGTCGAGAAGCCGCGCCGCCGGAAGATGTGGAACAGGGTGTAGACCACCCGGTTGTTCATGGTGCCGCCATGCAGCGGATGCGGGTGCAGAATGAGGGCGAGCGGCGGGTTCGGTCCCTCGCCGTGGACGTAGCGTCCTTCCAAACGTCCGTCGGAGCCGTTGAAGATCACCTCAGGCATGTTCGCGTTCGCCCCTTGCACACATGCGCGGGCAAACCCGTCCTTCCTCTCCGGGCGGCGGGAGAGGGGGCATGCCCACAAGATTGATTCACCCGACCGCGCCTCTATACTTGGGTCGGGACAACAAACGCAACGCACTCGCTGGCGTCGGCTGCACGACACCGGTTGCGGCGATGCCGCGGACCGGCCGGCGCTTCGAGATTTGGCACGGCGGCTGACATGTTCAAGAGGCTGCGAGAAGACGTCCAGGCAGTATTCGACCGGGATCCCGCGGCGCGCTCCCGGATCGAGGTCTTCCTCTGCTATCCGGGGCTTCACGCCCTGTTGATGCATCGCCTCGCCCATGCACTCTGGTGCCGCGGCTGGCAATTGCTGGCCCGCGTCGTTTCCCAGTTCAGCCGCTTCGTGACCGGCATCGAGATCCATCCGGGAGCGAAAATCGGCCGCCGCTTCTTCATCGATCACGGGATGGGCGTGGTGATCGGCGAGACCACCGAGATCGGCGATGACGTGACCCTCTATCAGGGGGTCACGCTGGGCGGGGTCAGTACCAACACCGGCAAGCGCCATCCGACCATCGAGGACGAGGTGGTGATCGGTGCGGGGGCGGCCGTGCTCGGACCGTTCCGCGTCGGCCGCGGTGCCCGCATCGGCTCCAATGCCGTGGTCCTCAAGGAAGTGCCGCCGGGAGCCACGGTGGTCGGCGTGCCGGCGCGCCCGGTCGGACCGCGGCCGGTGGGAGAGGCGCGGCCCACCGGCTTTCCGGCCTACGGCACGGCCCCGGGCGATTCGGTGGATCCCGTGGCACGGGCCATCGAGCGGCTCAATCAAAGGGTGGCGGAGCTGGAGCGCCGGCTGGCCGCAGGCCCGGCCGAGCCCCCGGGCGGTGAAGGCGGCGAGAGCAGCGAGGGAGGCGATCCGATCCGCTGCGTCGGCGGCTCCTGAATGGCAGAGAGCATCCGCTCCGCCCGGCCGCGACCCGTCTATCTCGATCACAATGCGACCTCGCCGCTGCGCCCCGAGGCGCGGGCGGCGATGTTCGCCGGGCTCGAGGAAATCGGCAATCCCTCCTCGGTGCACGGTTTCGGCCGCCGTGCGCGGGCCCGGCTGGAGCAGGCACGGGAAGACATCGCCGCATGGCTCGGCACCGAACCCGATCGCGTCCTGTTCGTCAGCGGTGGCACCGAGGCCAACAATCTGGCGCTGCATCAGGCGCGGGGACCGGTGCTGGTCTCGGCCATCGAACATCCCTCGGTGCTGGAGGCGGCACCACGGGCCTTGCGGCTGCCGGTGGGCGAGGACGGGCGGGTCGATCCCGACCGTTGTCGGGCGCTGGTCGAGGAGAACGGCTGCGAACTGGTCAGCGTGATGCTGGCCAACAACGAAACGGGGATCGTCCAGCCGGTTGCCGAGATCGCCGCTCTCTTGCACGGACGCGGCGTGCGGCTGCATGTCGACGCTGCCCAGGTGCCGGGTCGTCTCGATCGGGCATTGGCGGAGATCGAGGCCGATTACCTGACCCTTAGCGCCCACAAGTTCGGCGGCCCGCCGGGCGTCGGCGCACTGGTGACCGGTCCGGGCGTGGAGATCCGCCCGCTGCTTCGCGGCGGCGGGCAGGAGCGGCGGGCGCGCGCCGGCACCGAGAACCTGCCGGCGGCGATGGGCTTCGCGGCCGCGCTACGGGCTGTCGATGCCGGCGAGATCGCCCGGCTCGAACGACTTCGCGACCGGCTGGAGGCAGCCCTCACCGAGCTGCCGGAAGTGCGGATCATCGGCCGCGGGCTGCCGCGTCTGGCCAACACGAGCTGCATCGCTCTTCGCGGCATCGACAGTCGGCTTCAGGTCATGCGTCTCGATCTCGAAGGGATCGCGGTCGGCGCCGGCAGTGCCTGCTCCTCGGGCAAGATGGCGCAGTCGCATGTGTTGACGGCGATGGGACTGCCGCCGGAGATCGCCTCCTGTGCGATCCGCATCAGCCTCGGCTGGAACAGCACCGAGGCGGACATCGACGCCTTCCTTGCGGCCTTTCGGAGGCTCGCAGGAGAACTGCGCGGACGGCGCGGGGTTGCCAATCTCGCCGGCGCGACGACATACTGACCGACGGCTCGGTGCGGTGGAGCCGATGGAGGATCTGGCAGGATGGAACAGGAGATCGTCAAGCTGACCCCGGCGGCGGCGGCCCGCTTCCGCCATCTGCTCGAAACCCAGGGCACGGGTGCGGCGGGCATCCGGCTCGGCATCAAGACCACCGGCTGCTCGGGCTACTCCTATGTGCTGGACTTCGCCCGCGATCTGGGGCCGGAGGACATCGTGGTTCGTGAAGGCGAGGTGACGCTGGTGCTCGACGCCGAGGCGGTCCCGCTCATCGCCGGTACCGAGATCGACTGGGCCGAGGACAGGATCGCCGCCCGCTTCGTCTTCAACAATCCCAACGAGAAGGCTCGCTGCGGCTGCGGCGAAAGCTTCGCCGTCTGACCAGCCGACCGTGCCCTCCGTGATCTTCGTTCTGCCCGATGGCGAGCGGCGGCGTGTGGAGGCCGAAACCGGGGTCAGCCTGCTCGAGGCGGCCTATCTCGGCGGCATCCCGGTCGAGGGCGCCTGCGGCGGCTCGATGGCCTGCGCCACCTGCCACATGATCGTCGAGGATGCCTGGTTCGATCGGCTGGAGCTGCCCAGCGAAGAGGAGGAGGAGATGCTCGATCTGGCCGAGGGCCTGACACCGACCTCCCGGCTGGGCTGCCAGATCCGGCTGTCGCCGGCACTGGACGGTCTGGTGGTGCGGGTGCCCGCCCACATCCTGCTGGATTGAAGCCCATGCTGCCCGCGATCGATCTGCCCGGAGTGCCAGCGGCGGCGCGCGTCGTGGTCGCCATGTCGGGCGGCGTCGACAGCTCGGTGGCGGCGGCACTGCTGGCGCGCGCCGGCTACGAGGTGGTGGGCATCACCCTCCAGCTCTACGACCATGGGGAGGCGACCGGGCGCGAGGGAGCCTGCTGTGCCGGACGCGACATCCGCGATGCCCGGCGCGTCGCCGACTATCTCGGCATCGCCCATTACGTGCTGGATTTCGAGGAGCGCTTTCGCCGGGCGGTGATCGAGGATTTCGCCGCCACCTACGCTGCCGGCCGCACTCCGGTGCCCTGCGTGCGCTGCAACGAGCGGATCAAGTTCCGCGACATGCTGGAGGTGGCCCGCGACCTCGGTGCCGCCGCCCTGGTCACCGGCCACTACGCCCGGCGCATCGAGGGCCGGCACGGGCCGGAGCTGCACCGGGCCATCGATCTCCACAAGGACCAGAGCTACTTCCTGTTCCGGACCAGCCGAGAGCAGCTCGCCTTCTGCCATTTCCCGCTGGGCGGGCTGCGCAAGGCCGAGACCCGCGAAATCGCCGCCGAGCTGGGGCTGCCGGTGGCCGCCAAGGCGGAAAGCCAGGACATCTGCTTCGTTCCGGACGGCCAGCATGCGCGCCTCGTCACCCGGCTGCGACCGGAGGCCGGAAAGCCCGGCGAGATCCTCCACGCCGATGGGCGGCTGCTCGGCCACCACCGGGGGATCGCCAGCTACACGGTGGGGCAGCGGAGAGGGCTCGGCGTGGCCCTCGGCGAGCGCCTCTACGTGGTGGCCATCGACGGCGGCCGCCATCGCATTCTGGTGGGGCCGCGCAGCGCCACCCTGTCGCATGCGGTCACCCTCGAGCAGGTGAACTGGATCGGGGACAGCGAGGCGCTGGAACCGCGGCCGGTCTTCGCCCAGCATCGCTACAACACCCCCGCGGTCCCGGCACTCCTCGAACCCGGGGAGGGTGATGTCGCGACCGTCCGCTTTCACCGTCCCGAGAGCGGCGTCGCCCCCGGTCAGGCCTGTGTCTTCTACGACGGGTCCCGTCTCCTCGGCGGCGGCTGGATCGCGGCAACCAGGGCGAAGGCCGACGCCGAGCCCGAAAAGACCGCGGTTCCTGCCTGAACGTGGGCTTGCATTCGCCCGGTTTTTCACTAAATCTCGGGGCAGCAAAGCCGCATGGACGGCGAACCGCACTTCCGTTCGGGGGTGCGTTTTTGTCGTTCATAGGGGCGGGGTGCGATCGGCAGCCGAACTGCAAGAGCCCTTAATAAGCCTTCGGGCTCCCGCCCGCGGAAACGCCGGTGTCCCGGTCGGACGGTCAAACGCCCGGCCGGCCCTTCGCTTTCATTTCTGGTTTGTGGAGGAGAGCCATGAGCTACTCTCTCGCCCAAATCGGGATGGAAGCCGAAGCGGAGGTGCGCGTCGCCCGAGCCGAGGTTTCTGAAGCGGCCTTCACGACCGAAGGCAGCCGTCCCGAGGAGGCAACCAAGGACTTCTTCGTGGAGCGCAACGGACTGCGCTTTGCGGGAACCCACCTGATTCTCGATCTGTGGGAAGCGCAGCGGCTCGATGACGGGCCGTTCATGGAGGAGGTGCTCAAACGCTGCGTGGAGGCCTCGGGCGCCACGCTGCTGCATCTCCATGTACACAAGTTCACCCCCAACGGTGGCCTCTCGGGCGTGGCGGTGCTCGCGGAAAGCCACATCTCCGTCCACACTTGGCCGGAGCGCGGCTATGCTGCCTTCGACATCTTCATGTGTGGCGACGCCAGGCCCCATGCGGCCATTCCCGTGCTGCGGGAGGCCTTCCGGCCGCGCTGGGTGAACATCAGCGAGCAGCTGCGGGGAGCCTTTTGATGGAATGGTTCGAGGAGACCCTGCACCCGCGCTGGCGCCAGCGCCTGAAGATCGACAAGGTGATCTACCACAGCAAGACGGAGCTGCAGGAGATCCTGGTGTTCGAGCACCAGGACTGGGGTCGGGTGCTGGTGCTCGACGGCGCCCTGCAGCTGACCACCGAGGACGAGTTCGTCTATCATGAGATGCTGGCCCATCCGCCGATCCTGGCGCATGGCCGGGCCCGCCACGTCTGCGTGGTGGGCGGCGGTGACGGCGGCGTGCTGCGCGAGGTCTGCAAGCATCAGGGGGTCGAGGCCATCACCCATGTGGAGATCGATCCGGCGGTGATCGATTTCTGCCGCAAGTACTTTCCCGAGGTCGGCGCCGGTGCCTTCGAGGATCCCCGCTATCGCCTGGTGGTCGCCGATGCCGCCGCATACATGGCGGAAGAGGGCGAGCGGTTCGACGTGATCATCGTCGATTCGACCGATCCGCAGGGTCCCGGCGAAGTGCTGTTCACCGAGGCGTTCTACCGAAGCTGCCGCAACCGCCTGAACCCGGGTGGCATCCTGGTGACCCAGACCGGCAATGCGGCGATCGAGAAGCAGGAGCTGATCGACACCCAGCGCAACAAGCGCAATGCCGGCTTCGCCGATGTCAGCTTCTATCTCTGCGCGGTGCCCACCTATATCGGCGGCTTCATGACCCTGGGCTGGGCCTCCGACGATGCGACGCGGCGCCGGGTGCGGGTCGACACCCTGCGCAGCCGTCCGGTTCCGGAAGGGCTGCGCTACTACACGCCGGAGATCCACTGCTGCGCTTTCGTCCATCCACCCTGGCTCGAGCGGCTGGTGGCCGAAAACATCGGCTGACGGCAACCGGGGGAAGGAATCATGGCACGCATCGCGATCGGCGGGCTGCATCACGAGACCAACAGCTTCGCGCCGCAGCCCGCCACCTTCGAGCGCTTCCTCGAGGCCGACGCCTGGCCACCGCTTTCCCGGGGCGGCGAGATCTTCGCCAACACCGAAGGCGCCAATCTCGCCATTGCCGGCTTCATCGAGGCGGCCCGCGGGCGTGGCCACGATCTCGTGCCATTGCTCTGGGCCAACGCCTGCCCGTCCGGACCGGTGACCGAGGACGCCTTCGAACGGCTGGCGGCGATGCTGATCGCCGATCTCCGGCGCAGCTTGCCGGTCGACGCCCTGTTTCTCGATCTCCACGGCGCCATGGTCACCACCCATCTCGAGGATGGCGAGGGCGAGCTCCTCGCCCGCGTCCGCAGGCTGGTGCCGGACCTGCCGATCGTCTGTGCCCTCGACCTCCACGCCAACGTCTCTGAGGCGATGGTCGCCCACAGCGACGCGCTGGTCGCCTACCGCACCTATCCGCATGTCGACCTGGCCGAGACCGGCGCGCGCTGCCTGCCGTCCCTGGAAGCGCTGCTGGCCGGCAGAAGAGCGCACAAGCGGCACCGCAAGGGCGACTATCTGATCCCGCTGCCCTGGCAGTGCACCGACATTCCCCCGGCGGCCGAGCTCTATGCACTGCTGCGCGATCTCGAGAAGGGGGATGTCGCGAGCCTTTCCCTGTGCCTGGGATTTCCGGCCTCCGACACCTCGGCCTGCGGACCTTCGGTGCTGGCCTACGGTCACTCGGAGGAGGCGGCGGAACGCGCCGCGGCCGAGCTGGCGGCGGCGCTGGCGGCGGCCGAGCCGCAGTTCGCCGGCCGGCTGTGGCCGCCGGCGGAAGCGGTTGCCCATGCGCGCGCCTTCGCCGGTCCGGGTCCGGTCATCCTCGCCGATACCCAGGACAATCCGGGTGGGGGCGGCAGCTCGGATACCACCGGAATCCTGGCCGAACTGATACGCCAGAGACCGGAAGAGGCGGCGCTGGCCCTGCTGGCCGACGGCGAGGCTGCGGCGGCTGCGCATGCGGCCGGCAGGGGTGCGGTGCTCCATGACCTGCCACTCGGCGGCAGGCACGGTCCCGAAGGGGTGGAGCCCCTGGTCTGCGACTGGCGGGTCGAGGAGCTGGGCGACGGGCGCTTTGTCGCCACCGGGCCGATGTATCGGGGCAACCAGGTGGATCTGGGGCCGATGGCGCTGCTGTCGCCATGCCCGGCGCCGGGGGTCAAGGTGCTGGTTTCGACCCGCCGGTTGCAGGCCGCGGACCAGGCGATCTTCCGCCATCTGGGGATCGAGCCGGCGGCAATGCGTATTCTGGTGCTCAAGAGCTCGGTGCATTTTCGCGCCGATTTCGCGCCGCTGGCCGGTGATATTCTGGTGGTGGAGGCGCCCGGCCATGTGACCGTCGATCCCTGCAAGCTGCCCTTCACCCGCCTGCCGCCGGAACGCCGCTGCGCCCCGCGTTCCGCATAGCCCTGTACCGCGACACCGCATTTGCCGCCCCTATAGGGTGTTCCGGGCCCCGGGGCGGCTTGCGCCGCTTCGAGGGCATGGTTAGTTGGCCCCGCATAACATGCTTAACAACACCCGAGCGCGGCGCTGCGCCGCGGGGCGAGGTGGGGGCAAGAAATGGTTGCTACGGAAGGACGAGGATCGGAAAAGCCGCGCCGCGGCGAGCCGACCACGGGTGAGGAGGATCGGGACAGGGGGAGAGAGGGGGACGGTGGTGAGGCGCCGGTTCTGGCACTGTCGGATCTGATCGCCGATCGCAACGGCGAGGTCGTGCTCTACAACGATTCCGACATGCCGGTGCTGACGCTGCTGACCTCCGAGCGGCCGGTCGCCCGCGGCACGGTGGAAGCCCATGTCACGGCCAGCGGCGTCGATGTCGCCGGCTACAACTATGTCACCTTCGCCAACGGCCTCACCCTTTACTATCCGCAGGGGCTGCAGCTGCTGATCGTGCCCGAATTGCGCTGAGGGCGACCGCCGGCGCCCCCGTGCGGGCCACCGGCGGCGCGGCCGCAGCTACTTGCGGCCCAAGGCCTCGAACTGGGCGAATTCCTCGTCGCTGAGATTTTCCAGAATGCTCTGCAGCTCCAGCTCCGGCGCCGCCCTGTCGATCGGCTGGACCAGCTTGAGCTTGTCGGCGATCCACAGCAGGACACGGAGATTGCCCGAGCGGGCGAGCCGCTCGAGATGGGTGTAGACCAGCCGTCTCAACCGATCGTACATGACGGCCGGTTCGCCCGGCCCTTGCCGGCGGTGATGCTGGACGGCCTCGCGGAAGGCGGTGCTGCGGGCGAGCTTGGTCTTCAACCGGGACAGGCTGCAGCCGGCCAGCTCGCAGACTTCGCGGTGCGAGAGGCCAGCCGCCAGCAGCCGCGCCACATCGTCCCAGTCGACCACGTCCCCGGAGTTCTGCGGATCGCGACCGGGTTCCTCCCTGCTGGCAGGCTTTCCTTTCCGGGTGTTGCTCGAGGCCATTGCGGGTCTCCGTCGATAATCGGCCCAGGGCCGTTGGCATGGGGGTGGAGGAACCGTTTATAGGAAAATGAACCTATTTTCAAGCCACAATGGCGGCTCGCGAAGAGCGCTGCGGGTCTTGCAATGCACGCAACCATAGGTAGAACATCTCGCATCATCCGCCGACGCCGGGAGGATCACCGATGGCACCGCGCCGCGCTGCGGGCCTCACCCGCCGGAACTGGATGGCCCGCCGACCGCCGCAGATGCGCCGCTGGCGGCGCCGCAGCGAGGCCCGCCTGCGTGCCCTCGAACAGGAGCTGGAGCAGGCCGCGATGCGCCAGCGCTGGCAGGGTGACCTCATGGCCACCGTCACCCACGAGATGCGCGAACCGCTCAACGGCATTCTCGGCATGTCCCGCCTGCTCGCCCAGACCCCGCTGAGCGGAGAGCGGGAAGCGTATCTGCAGGCCGTTCTCGAATCGGGCGAAATGCTGCTCACCCTGGTCAATGACCTGCTCGATCTGTCCCGGATGGAAGCAGGCAAGCTCGCGCTGCAGCCCGTGGACTTCGCGCTTCCCCCCTTTCTCGAGCGGATCCGGATGCTGCTCGCACTGCGCGCCGAGCAGCGCGGACTGCGGCTGGTGGTGGAACGGCGACCGGGAACCGCCGAGTTGGTGCGCGGGGATCCGGGACGGCTGCGGCAGGTGCTCCTCAACCTCCTCGGCAACGCCCTCAAGTTCACCGAGGAAGGCGAGATCCGTCTCCGCGTATCGCCGGTGGCGTCCGTGCCCGGCCGCATCGGGCTGCGTTTCGAGGTATCGGACACCGGCATCGGCATCGCCGAGGAATACCTGGCGAAGCTGGCGCAGCCCTTCGTGCAGGCCGGGACCGGAGCGGGGTTCGGCGGCAGCGGCCTCGGCCTGCTGATCGCCCGGCGTCTGGTCGAAGCCATGGACGGGCAGCTGGAACTGGAGAGCCGACAGGGGCAGGGGACCCTCGCCCGGGCCACGGTGCAACTGCTGCCGCCATCGACGGCGCCGGCCGAAGCGGAGCGCTCGGACGCGATGCTGGCGGGAACGGCGCTGCTGGTGGTCGACCGGCAGAAGCGGACGCGACAGACGATCCGGGCGCTGGCCGAGAGCTGGGGCCTCGTCTCCCGCGAGGCCGCCGACCCCGGGAAGGCGCTGCCGCTTCTGCACGAGGCGGCCGATCGGGGCGCCGCCTTCGATTATGTGATCATCGCCGGGGATGCCGACAGGCGCGCTGCCGAGGCATTGGCGCGCACCGTCCGGGAAACGCCGCGGCTGGCCCACGCCCGTCTGGTGATGCTGGCCGCGGCCGGGTTGCGTGGCGATGCCGCCCGCGCCAAGGAGGCCGGCTTCGATGCCTTCCTGCCGAAACCGGTTTCGGGGGAAACCCTGTTCGCCTGCCTGGTGCGGCTGCGCACCGGCCGCAGCGAGGAGCTGGTGACCGCGCACAGCATCGGCGAAAGCCGGGGGCCGCGGCTGCGGGTGCTGGTGGCCGACGACAACCCGGTCAATCTGCGGCTCCTGTCGATCATGCTGGAGCGCGCGGGCCACCAGGTGGTGACGGTGGCCGATGGCCGGGCGGCGGTGGCAGCAGTGTCCGCCGAATCCTTCGATCTGGTGCTGATGGATCTGCAGATGCCCAATCTGGGCGGGCTCGATGCGGCGCGGCAGATCCGCGCGCTGAAGGACCCGGCGAAGGCCGCAGTGCCGATCATCGCGGTCACCGCCAATGCCCTGGAAGGCGAGGAGGCGCGCTGCCGTGCCGCCGGCATGACGGGCTATCTGACCAAGCCGGTGGAGCGCGCAGGCCTGCTCGACGCGGTCGAGCGTAGCCTGGCGGTGACACGCGCGTGAGTGTGACATTCCGGGACCATATTTCGCTTGGCAGTCGAACCGTCGCGGATATAATCGCGCGTTAGTAGAAATCCCCGAACCGTTTTTTCGTTGGAGGCACAGATGCGGGTTGCACGGCTACGAAAGCTGTTGCCTGGACTGCTATCCCTTTTCGCCGTGGCGCCGGCCGCCAATGCCGGGACCGAGACGGCCGTGCTGACGGTCACCGCGACGGTGCTGAGCAGCTGCACCATCGAGGGCGGCACGCTCAATTTCGGACAGTATGTGACGGGACAGAGCGGCGACCTCGACGGGGTCGGCGAGATCGTCCTCACCAACTGCGAAGGCCAGGTGACCATCGCCATGGATGGCGGCACCGCCGGTTCGGTGTCGGCCCGGCGCATGGCCAATGCCGGTAACACTCTCGATTATCAGCTCTATCGTGACCCCTCGCGCAGCCAGATCTGGGGGCAGGGCGGGCAGGCCTTTCTCGGGCAGATCCTGGCCAGCCAGGCCACGCTTCAGGTATTCGGGCGCATTCCCGGTGGCCAGTCGGTACCGGCCGGAACCTATACCGACACCGTCAACATCACCCTGACCTTCTGAGCCATGCGGCTCTGGCTCCGATC
>CAYYZI010000039.1:0-11598 GCA_964475675.1 uncultured Geminicoccaceae bacterium | reverse complement strand
CATCCGCCTGACGACGCCGATGCTGTTCGCCATCGGCATGATCATCCTGTTCACCCTGGGCGGTGTGACCGGGGTGGTGCTGGCCAATGCCGGCATGGATTCGGTGGTCCACGACACCTACTATGTGGTGGCCCATTTCCACTACACGCTGTCGATGGGCGCGCTGTTCGGGATCTTCGCCGGCTACTACTACTGGATCGGCAAGATGAGCGGTCGGCAGTACGACGAGCGGCTGGGCAAGCTCCATTTCTGGCTGACCTTCATCGCCGTCAACCTGACCTTCTTCCCCATGCACTTCGCCGGTCTCGCCGGCATGCCGCGGCGCATCCCCGACTATCCGGACGCCTTCGCCGGCTGGAACATGATCGCCTCGCTCGGCGCCTTCCTCGGTGCGGCCAGCGCGCTCCTGTTCATCTACATCGCCTGGAAGGCGTTCCGCAGTGGCGAGAAGTGCCCCGACAACCCCTGGGGCGAGGGTGCCACCACGCTCGAATGGACGGTGAGCTCGCCGCCGCCCTTCCACACCTTCGAGAAGCTGCCGGAGGTGCGCTAGAGAGATGGCGACGACGGCGGGAGCCCCGACGGTGCAGCAGGGCATCGGCACGATCGAAGCGGCCGGCGAGGCGGTGGCCACGCCCCTCGACTACTGGCGCCTGCTGAAGCCCAATGTCATGCAGCTGGTGGTGTTCACCGGAGCCGTCGGGCTCTACCTGGCTCCCGGCGCCGTCCACCCGCTCCTGGCCTTCGTCGCCATTCTTTCGATCGCGCTCGGAGCCGGCGCCTGCGCCGCCATCAACAACGCCTACGATGCCGACATCGACCGGGAGATGCGGCGCACCCGCCGGCGGCCCACCGCCACCGGCCGGATCGCTCCGGCCGAGGCCCTCGGCACCGGCATCACCCTCGGTCTGATCGCGGTGATGCTGATGGGCCTCGCCCTCAACTGGCTGGCCGCGGCCCTGCTGGCCTTCACCATCCTGTTCTACGTGCTGGTCTACACCCTGCTGCTGAAGCGGCGCACCCCCCACAACATCGTCATCGGCGGCGTCGCCGGGGCGCTGCCGCCGGTGGTCGGCTGGGCGGCGGTGAGCGGCGATGTCGGGGTCATGCCGCTGCTGCTGTTCCTGGTCATCTTCCTGTGGACTCCGCCCCATTTCTGGTCGCTGGCGCTCTATCGCAACGGCGATTATGCGCGGGTCGGGGTGCCGATGCTGCCGGTGGTGGCGGGGCGACGGACCACGCTGCGGCACATCTTCGCCTACGCCCTGCTGGTTTCGCTGGTCGGGCTGCTGCCGGCGGTGATCGGCAGTGCCGGCTGGATCTACGCGACGATCGCAGCGGCCGCGGGAACCGCCTTCGCCGCCACCGCCTGGCATCTGCTGCGCAGCGACAGCGACCGCGTCGCCATGCGCAGCTTCCGGGTGTCCATCCTCTATCTGTTCCTGATCTTTCTCGGATTGGTGGTCGATTATGCTTTCCTCCGCGCCTTCGAAGGCTGAGCGCGTGCCGCTCGACGATCACGAGTTCCGGCGCCGCCAGCGCACCAAGAACCTGCTTCTCGGCGGGTTGCTGCTGGCGCTGGCCGTGCTGTTCTATCTGGTCACCCTGGTCCGTCTCGGAGGTGTGTGATGGCCAGCCGGGGCACGCGGCGGACGGTTCTGGCCCTGGTCGCGGTGATCGCCGCCATGACCGGCCTCACCGCGGCTTCGGTCCCGCTTTACCGGCTGTTCTGCCAGGTCACCGGCTATGGCGGCACCACCGATGTCGCGGAGGCGGCCCCCGAGCAGGCCACCGATGTCTTCGTCGAGGTCAGCTTCAATACCGATGTGGACAGGAAGCTGCCCTGGCGCTTCCGGCCGCTGCAGAAGAGCATCCGGGTGCGGGTCGGCGAACCGGGCCTGGCGGTGTTCGAGGCCGTCAATCTCGGTGACCGCACGCTGGTCGGCCAGGCCGTCTACAACGTCACGCCGTTCAAGGTCGGAAGCTATTTCTACAAGGTGCAGTGCTTCTGCTTCGACGAGCAGAAGCTGGCACCCGGAGAGCGGGCCGAGATGCCGGTGTCCTTCTATGTCGATCCCGAGATGCTCGAGGATCCGACCGCCAACGAGGTGCGGCAGATCACCCTCTCCTACACCTTTTTTCTGAACGAGGAAGCCACCGCCGCGCTGGCCGCCGAGCCGGCCGGGGACGCGGTCGGCGATTCCTGAGCGGAACCGCGGGGAAGGAGCCAAGAACATGGCGTCAGGAGCAGAGGCAGCGGCCCACCAGCACGATCACCCCTATCATCTCGTCGAGCCCAGCCCCTGGCCCATCACCGGGAGTTTCGCCGCCCTCCTGCTGACCGGCGGCGCGGTGATGTGGATGCACGAGGTCGGTCCCGGCAAATGGATCACGCTGCTCGGGTTCCTCGGCATCCTCGTCACCATGTGGGGCTGGTGGCGCGACGTCATCCACGAGGCCCGCGAAGGGTACCATACCGAGGTGGTGGCCCGCGGCCTGCGCCTCGGCATGGCCCTGTTCATCACCTCCGAGGTGCTGTTCTTCGCGGCCTTCTTCTGGGCCTTCTTCTGGGGCGCCCTGGTACCCCCCGAACTGGTCGCCGTGTCCTGGCCGCCGGAAGGGGTGGAGCCGATCCCCACCTGGGAGATCCCCTTCCTCAACACCCTGATCCTGGTGACCTCCGGCGCCACCGTCACCTGGGCCCATCACGCCATCAAGCAGAACGACAACCAGACCGCCTTCAAGGCGCTGCTGCTGACCGTCCTGCTCGGCCTCACCTTCACCTTCTTTCAGGCCTACGAGTACTACATCGCCATCGTCCATGAAGGCTTCACCCTGCAGGACGGGATCTTCGGTTCGGCCTTCTACATGGCTACCGGCTTCCACGGGCTGCACGTCCAGATCGGTACCATCTTCCTGATCGTCTGCACGGTGCGGGCCTGGAAGGGCGATTTCACCCCCGAACGCCATGTCGGCTTCGAGGCGGCCGCCTGGTACTGGCATTTCGTCGACGCCGTCTGGCTGTTCCTGTTCACCTTCGTCTACTGGTGGGGCGGCAGTCTCGAATTCACCGTCACTCCGGTCCAGTAGGGTGGCCACAGCCTCGCCGGTCACCGCCGCGCTTTCCGGTCGCTGCCCGCGCTGCGGGCAGGGCCGGCTGTTCCGCGGCTTTCTGGCGGTGGTGCCCCGCTGCGAGGTCTGCGGTCTCGATCTCTCGGCCGAGGACAGCGGCGACGGTCCGGTGGCCTTGATCATCCTGCTGGTGGGTTTCGTCGTGGTCGGCGCCGCACTGATCGTCGAAGTCCGGTACGGCTGGCCGATCTGGCTGCATCTCCTGATCTGGCTGCCGCTGGCGGCGGTCGGCTGCCTGGCGCTGATGCGGCCCTTCAAGGCGATCGTGATCGGCCTCCAGTTCAAGCATCGGGCGCACGATTTCGACCATGCCGGCTGAAGGGCGGCGTTTCCGCCCGGGCATCGCCGCCAGCATCGCCACCGCGCTGGCCTTTCTGCTGCTCCTCGGTCTCGGCGTCTGGCAGGTCCAGCGCCTCCTGTGGAAGCAGGATCTCATCGCCCGCATCGAAGCCGGGCTGGAGGCACCGCCGCTGGACCTCGAAACCCTGCCCGAGGACGGCCGCGAACTCGACTATCGCCGAGTGCGGCTCGCCGGCGAGCTGCTGGCCACCCACAATCTGGCCTATGGCGCGCTGCCCGTGGGCGGGCGCCTCGGTGCCTCCCTGATCACCCCTCTGCGTCTGGCCGACGGCACGGTGCTGCTGGTGGACCGCGGCTGGCTGCCCGAGGAGACGCTGCCGCCCGACGAGCCGGCGCCCCTCGCCCGCCCGCTGCGCGCGCGCATCGAGGGGGTGCTGCTGTTCATCGGCGATGCGCGCCAGCGCATGTTCGTGCCCGACAACGATCTCACCGCCCGCCGCTTCTACTGGCTCGATCGCCCCGCCATCGCGCGGCTGGTGCAGGCGCCGATCGCCCCTTTCCTGCTGCGCGCCCAGAAGGCGCAGCCGCCGGAGGTGCTGGCGAGGGTGCTGCCGGTGCGGGCCGACCTGCCCAACCGCCATCTCGGCTACGCCGTGACCTGGTTCGGACTGGCGGCTTCGCTGCTGGTGATCTATGTGGTTTTCGGCTTCAGGCGCGGCGCCGAACGCCGCGACCGGTCCGCGAGCAAAGGATAGGGATAGCGACGTGCGTGCCCTGCGACTGACCGCCGGACTGGCGGCTCTGCTGACATTCGCCCTGATCATTCTGGGTGCCGCCGTGCGGGCGACCAATTCCGGCCTCTCCTGTCCGGACTGGCCGACCTGTTACGGCCACTGGCTGCCGCTGCCCGGCGACATTCCCGCCGATGCCGGCTACGCCTACTATCAGGTGATGCTGGAATGGGTGCATCGGCTGATCGCCGGCGTCATCCTCGGGCCGCTGGTGCTGGTCGTCGCCTGGCTAGCCCTGCGCTACCGGGAGGAACGGCCCGGTCTCGGCGCCGGCGCCGCCCTGCTGGTCATCCTGCTGGTGATCCAGGCCGGGCTGGGCGGGGTCACCGTGCTCGACCAGAACAGCCCCTGGTCGGTGGCGCTGCATCTGGGCACCGCCCTTCTGGTTCTCAGCATGACCCTGTTTCTCGCCGCCCGTGCCGGAAGCCCGGCGCCAGCCGTCGATGCCGGCTTTCGGGGGCTGGCGGTGCTCGCCTGGCTCACTACTTTCGCCACCATCGTCTCGGCGGCGATGATGGCCAAGATGGGGGCCTCGCTGGCCTGTGCCACCTGGCCGCTGTGCGACGGCGCCGTCATCCCCGACCTTTCCGATCCGATGGTCCTCGTCAACTGGGTGCACCGGGTGCTGGCAGCGCTGGCGATCCTCGCCATTCTCCTGCTCTATCTGCGCGGCCGTCGTTTCGGCGGTGCCTTCCGCGGGCTCGGCATGGGGGCACTGCTGCTGGTGCTGCTGGCCGCATTGCTGGCCGCCCATG
Source organism: uncultured Geminicoccaceae bacterium (assembly GCA_964475675.1). Taxonomy (GTDB): domain Bacteria; phylum Pseudomonadota; class Alphaproteobacteria; order Geminicoccales; family Geminicoccaceae; genus JALSRW01. Next base: position 6,620 of record CAYYZI010000039.1, on the reverse strand, counting down.
GCATCGCCAGTTTCTGGCCGCTGTGGGTGGCGGTGACCCATCAGGCGATCGCCATCCTGGTGTTCATGCACATCACCATGATCCTGTGGAAGACCTGGCCGGTCACGGAGGCCGCCGCCTCGCGGCCGCAAGCGACATGAGCGATCCGCTGGCCGCGCTCGAGGCCCGCTTCCGCCGTCTGCACGGGATCGAGGGCGCACTCGCCATCCTGACCTGGGACCAGGCCGTGTGGATGCCACCCGGCGGGGCCGCCGCGCGCGGCCTGCAGGTGGCCACCCTGCGGCGCCTCACCCACGACCTTCTCACAGCGGGCGAGCTCGGGGACCGGCTCGAGGAAGCGGCGGCATTGTCCGTCGAGGATCCCTGGCGGCAGGCCAATTTGCGCGAGATGCGGCGGCTCCGGGCGCTGGCGGTGGCGGTCGATCCGGCCCTCGTCGAGGCCGCGGCGCGGGCCACCACCCGGGCCGAACTGGTCTGGCGCGAGGCCCGCGAGCGCAGTGATTTCGCCATGCTGCGGCCGCATCTCGAGGAGGTGCTGGCGCTGGAGCGCGAGCGTGCCCGCCAGCTCGGTGCGGCCCTCGATCTCGCCCCCTACGACGCTCTGCTCGGAACCTATCAGCCGGGGCTTCGCGATGCCGATCTGGCCCGTCTGCTGGCCCCGCTCGAACGCCATCTGCCCCATCTCGTCGATACCGTGCTGACCCGCCAGAAGCCCCCGCAGCGGCCGCGCGGCCCCTTCCCCAAGGCGGCCCAGAAGGATCTCGCCGAGCGGCTGATGGCGCGGCTGGGCTTCGACTTCACCCACGGGCGGCTGGACGAGAGCACCCATCCCTTCTGCGGCGGTACGCCGACCGACATCCGCATCACCACCCGCTACGACGAGGCCGATGCGGTGACCGGGCTGATGGGGGTGCTGCACGAGACCGGTCACGCGCTCTACGAAGCGGGCCTGCCGCGCGACTGGCTCGACCAGCCGGTGGGGGCGGCTCGCGGCATGGCCGTGCACGAGAGCCAGTCCCTGCTGATCGAGATGCAGGTCTGCCGCTCACCTGCCTTCTTGACCTTCCTGTCGGGCGAGTTCGAGCAGACCTTCGGCGGCGATCCGGCCTTCACTCCGGACAATCTGGTGCGCCTCTACAATCGGGTGGAACGCAGCTTCATCCGGGTCGATGCCGACGAGCTCACCTACCCGCTCCATGTGGTGCTGCGCTGGCGGCTGGAGCGGGCGATGATCGAGGGGGAGCTGGAGCCGGCCGAGCTGCCGGAGGCCTGGAACACGGGCATGCGCGAGCTCCTGGGCGTGGTACCGCCCGACGACCGCCGGGGCGTGCTGCAGGACATCCACTGGCCGGTCGGGCTGTTCGGCTATTTTCCCTGCTACACGGTGGGGGCGCTGCTGGCCGCCCAGCTCTTCCGTGCCGCCCGCGCGGCCTTGCCGGACCTGCCCGAAGCCATCGCCACCGGCGAGTTCGGCACGCTCCTCGGCTGGCTGCGGGAGAAGGTGCACGGGCGCGGATCGCAGCCGGAATTCGCCGAGCTGGTGGTCGAGGCGAGTGGCGCCCCCCTTTCCTGCGACGCCTTCTTCAGCCATCTGGCGGAGCGCTACGGGGTGGCGGTGGAGAGCGCCGGCGCATGATCCTTCATCTGAGCACGCGCGGCGGCGACGCGGGGCGCCGCTTCGAAGAGGTGCTGCTGGCCGGCCTCGCCGAGGATGGCGGGCTGTTCCTGCCCGAAAGCTGGCCGCAATTCCCGAAAGACGCCCTGGCCGCCATGCAGGGGCTTTCCTATGCCGAGACGGCGCGGCACATCCTGCTGCCCTTCGTCGAGGACTGTTTCGACGAGGCCGAGCTGGCTGCGCTGTGCGAGGAGGCCTATGCCGGCTTCGACCATGCCGCCACCGCGCCGCTGCGGCAGATCGCCGCCGACGACTGGCTGCTGGAGCTGTTCCACGGGCCGACCCTGGCCTTCAAGGATTTCGCCCTGCAGCTCCTGGGACGGATGTTCGAGCGGGTGCTGGCCCGCCGTGGCCGGCGCATCACCATCATCGGCGCCACTTCCGGCGATACCGGCTCCGCCGCCATCCAGGCCGTCGCCGGGCGGGCCAACATGCAGATTGTCATCCTCCATCCGCACGAGCGGGTGTCGGAGGTGCAGCGCCGGCAGATGACCACCGTGGCCGCCGACAACGTCTTCAACATCGCCATCCGCGGTACCTTCGACGACTGCCAGGCGCTGGTGAAGGCGATGTTCGCGGATGTCCCGTTCCGCCGCGAACACCATCTGGCCGCGGTGAATTCCATCAACTGGGCGCGGATTCTGGCCCAGGCCGTCTACTATCTGTTCGCCGCCCTGCGCCTGGGCGGGCTCGAACGGCCGCCGCTGTTCGCCGTGCCCACCGGCAATTTCGGCGATGTCTACGCCGGATATGTCGCCCATCGCATCGGCCTGCCGGTCCGCCGCCTGCTGGTCGCCACCAACCGCAACGACATTCTCGCCCGCTTCTTCGGGACCGGCATCTACCGGGCCGGTGAGGTGGTGCCGACGGTGACCCCGAGCATGGACATCCAGGTGGCCAGCAACTTCGAGCGGCTGCTGTTCGAGCTCGAGGATCACGACGGCGCCCGGGTCCGGCGGAAGCTCGAGACCTTTGCCCGGACGGGGGAACTTTCCGTCGATGCCGGACGGCTGGCCCGGCTCGGTGGGCTGTTCGCCGCCGGGCGGGCGGAAGAAGACCGGATCCGCACTACCATCCGCCGCGTCTTCGAAGAGAGCGGCGTGATCGTCGATCCCCATACCGCGGTCGGCATCCATGTCGGCCGCCGCCTGCGCGGCAGGGGCGAGGGGCCGCTCGTCTGTCTGGCCACCGCCCACCCCTCCAAGTTCCCGCAGACGGTGGAGGAGGCGACGGGAATCCGTCCCGCATTGCCGCCGCGCCTCGCCGATCTGATGGAACGGAAGGAGCGCTTCACCGTGCTCGACAATGATCTGGCGGCGGTCGAGAGCTTCGTTCGCGAGCGGGTCGGCCGCCGATGAGCATGCTTCTCCATCGGCTTACCACTCTGCCCGGGGGGTTGCGCGTGGCCACCGCCCGGCTGCCCCATGTCGAGACCGTGGCGGTCGGGGTATGGATCGGCGCCGGCACCCGGCACGAGCCGGGGGACGCCGCCGGCGTCGCCCACATGCTCGAGCACATGGCCTTCAAGGGTACCGAGCGGCGCGATGCGCGGCGCATCGCCGAGGAGATCGAGAGCGTGGGCGGCAGCCTCGATGCCCACACCTCCCGCGAATACACGGCGTATTACGCTCGCCTCCTGGCCGCCGATCTGCCGCTGGCTCTCGACCTCGTCGCCGACATCCTGCAGCATTCCCGCCTCGACGAAGAGGAGCTCGCCCGCGAGCGACAGGTGGTGCTGCAGGAGATCGCTGAGGTCAACGACGCGCCCGACGATCTGGTCTTCGATCTCTTTCAGGAGCAGGCCTTTCCCGACCAGCCGCTGGGCCGACCCGTGCTCGGCAACCGCGACAGCGTGGCCGCCATGTCGCGCGAGGCGTTGTGCCGCTTTCTGCGCGAACGCTATGTGATGCCCCGGACCATCGTCGCCGCCGCCGGCAAGGTCGAGCACGAGGAGGTCGAGGCGCTGGCGGAAAGGCTTTTCGACGGTCTGGCGCCGGACGGACGGTCGGCCTCCCCGCCGGCCCGCTATCGGGGAGGGGCACGGCTGGTGGAGCGCGAGTTCGACCAGGTCCATCTGCTGCTCGGCTTCCCCGCCGTTTCCTACACCGATCCCGACTATTTCGCGCTCCATCTGCTCTCCAACATCCTCGGCGGCGGCATGGCCTCGCGCCTCTTTCAGGAGGTGCGGGAAAGGCGCGGCCTGGCCTATTCGGTCTTCAGCTTCGCCTCCTGCTTTTCCGATACCGGCCTGTTCGGGGTCTATTCGAGCACCGAGCCCGAACGCGCCGCGGAGCTGGTCTTCACCCTGTGCGACGAGCTGCTGCGCTTCGGCGAAGGCCCCACCGAGGAGGAGCTGGCCCGGGCCAAGAAGCAGCTCGAAGCCAGCCTGCTGATGAGCCTCGAGAGCTGCGGGGCGGTGGCCGAGGACATGGCCCGCCAGCTTCTGTTCTACGGCCGGCGGCTGCCGGTGCCCGAACTCGTCGAGCGCATCGAGGCGGTCGACCGCGAGCAGATCCGCCGCCTCGCGCAGCGGCTGCTGGCCGCCACGCCGCCGACCCTGGCGGCGATCGGCCCGCTGGCCGGCTTCCCCGATTTCGACACCATCCGCAGCCGGCTCTCCTGAAGACCCCTTCGGGGCGAGGGCCGTGTTGCAATGCAGCATCCCAGCCTCTAATTTGCGGCACGAACTTTCCGATCCGCGTCAGGACTGCCCGATGACCGAACCCGCGATCCGACCCGCCAATCCCTGCTTCAGCTCCGGACCGACCGCCAAGCGGCCGGGCTGGTCGGTTTCCGTGCTCGAAGGGGCGCTGGTGGGCCGCTCGCACCGGGCGGCGCCGGCCAAGGCGCGGCTGGCCGAGGTAATCGAGCGCAGCCGCGCGCTGCTCGGCATTCCCGAGGAGTTCCGCGTCGGCATCATGCCCGGCTCCGATACCGGGGCCTTCGAGGCGGCGATGTGGTCGCTCTTGGGGCCGCGCGGGGTCGACGTGCTGGTCTTCGACGCCTTCGGTAAGGGCTGGCTGACCGACATCGAAACGCAGCTCCGCCTGCCCGATGTCCGGGCTCTGAAAGCGCCCTATGGCGAGCTGCCCGATCTCGACGCGGTCGATCCCGGCCGCGACCTGGTGTTCACCTGGAACGGCACCACCTCCGGCGTGCGGGTCCCCGATGGCGACTGGATCGCCGTCGATCGCGAGGGGCTGGTCCTGTGCGATGCCACCTCGGCGGTGTTCGCCATGGAACTTCCCTGGGAGCGGCTGGATGTGGTCACCTGGTCCTGGCAGAAGGTGCTGGGTGGCGAGGCCCAGCACGGCATGCTGGCGTTGAGCCCGCGGGCGATCGCCCGGCTGGAGAGCCACGAGCCGTCCTGGCCGCTGCCCAAGATCTTCCGCCTGACGAAGAACGGCCGGCTCATCGAGGGCATCTTCCGCGGCGAGACCATCAACACCCCTTCCATGCTGGCGGTGGAGGACGCGCTGGACGCGCTGGGCTGGGCCGAAACGGTGGGCGGCCGCGCCGGCCTGGAGGCGCGGGTGCGGGCCAATCTGGAAGCGGTCGAGCGATGGGTGGCGCGCACCGGATGGGTGGATTTCCTGGCCCGCCGGCCGGAGATCCGCTCACCCACCGCGATCTGTCTGCGGATCACCGATCCGGCGGTGGCGGCACTGCCCGAAGATCGCCAGAGGGCCTTCGTCAAGGCCATGCTGGCGCGGCTCGAAGAAGAGCAGGTGGCCCATGACATCGGCGCCTACCGCGATGCTCCGCCGGGGCTGCGGATCTGGGGCGGCGCCACGGTCGAGACCCGCGATATCGAGGCCCTGCTGCCCTGGCTGGACCGGGCCTTCGCCGAGGCCCGTGCCGGCCTCTGATCACCTTTCCCTCACGCCAACGGAATTCCCGTCATGCCCAAGGTCCTGATCGCCGACAAGCTGAGCCCGGTGGCGGTGCGCATCTTCGAGGAACGGGGCATCGTTCCCGAGCTGCGCACCGGCATGTCCGAGGAGGAACTGCTGGCCGTGATCGGCCAGTACGACGGCATCGCCCTGCGCTCCGCGACCCGGGTCACGGCGGCCGTGCTGGAGGCCGGCGCACCCCGCCTCAAGGTGGTCGGCCGCGCCGGCATCGGTGTCGACAATATCGATGTCGAGGCCGCCACCCGCTGCGGCGTGGTGGTCATGAACACCCCCTTCGGCAATGCCGTGACCACCGCCGAGCACGCCATCGCCATGATGTTCGCCCTCGCCCGCCAGATCCCCGCCGCCGACCGTTCGACACGGGCCGGCAAATGGGAAAAGTCGCGCTTCATGGGGGTCGAGCTGACCGGCAAGACGCTGGGGGTGATCGGCTGCGGCAATATCGGCTCGATCGTCGCCGAGCGGGCCCATGCCCTGAAGATGCGGGTGCTGGTCTACGACCCCTTCTTGTCCGAGGAGCGGGCCCGGGCGCTGGGGGTGGAGCGCGTCACCCTCGACGAGCTCCTGGAGCGGGCCGATTTCATCTCCCTGCACACGCCGCTCACCGAGCAGACCCGCAACATTCTCTCCCGCGAGGCGCTGCTGCGGACCCGGGTGGGGGTGCGCATCATCAACTGTGCCCGCGGCGGGCTGGTGGACGAAGAGGCGCTCGCCGATCTCATCCGCGCCGGACACATCGCCGGCGCCGCTCTCGATGTGTTCGCCACCGAGCCGGCCCGGGAATCGCCGCTGTTCTCGCTGGAGCAGGTGGTGGTCACCCCGCATCTCGGTGCCTCGACCACCGAGGCCCAGGAGAAGGTGGCGATCCAGATCGCCGAACAGATGAGCGACTATCTGCTCTACGGCGCCATCGTCAACGCCCTCAACATGCCGGCGGTAAGCCCCGAGGAGGCGCCGCGGCTGACCCCCTACATGAAGCTCGCCGAGCAGCTCGGCTCCTTCGCCGGCCAGCTCACCGAGACCGGCCTCAA
>CAYYZI010000038.1:5161-11836 GCA_964475675.1 uncultured Geminicoccaceae bacterium | reverse complement strand
GTTCTGGATGATGTAGTTGGCGATGTAGTTGAGGATCGCCAGATCGGTCTGCGGCCGGAACACGATGGGCAGATCGGCGAGCTCGAAATTGCGGTTCTCGAAGGTGCTCAGCACCGCCACCGTGACATGGCCCGCGGTCAGCCGCCGGTCGGTCAGCCGCGACCAGAGGATGGGGTGCATCTCCGCCATGTTGGAGCCCCAGAGGACGAAGGCGTCGGCATATTCCAGATCGTCATAGCAGCCCATCGGCTCATCGATGCCGAAGGTGCGGATGAAGCCGGCCACCGCCGAGGCCATGCAGTGGCGGGCATTGGGATCGATGTTGTTGGAACGAAAGCCGGCCTTCATCAGCTTGGCCGCGGCATAGCCTTCCCAGACCGTCCACTGCCCCGAGCCGAACATGCCGATCGCCGTCGGTCCCTTCTCCTTGAGGACCTGCTTCCACTTCTCGGCCATGATATCGAAGGCTTCGTCCCAGGACACCGGCTCGAACTCGCCATCCTTGTCGTACTTGCCGTTGCGCTTTCGAAGCAGGGGCGTGGTCAGGCGGTCGCCGCCGTACATGATCTTGGAAAGGAAATAGCCCTTGATGCAGTTGAGCCCGCGGTTGACCGGCGCATCCGGGTCGCCCTGGGTGGCCACGATCCGCCCGTCCTTGACGCCGATCAGCACCCCGCAGCCGGTACCGCAGAACCGGCACACGCCTTTGTCCCAGCGGATGTCGTTGGCGGGGCCGACCGCCTCTGCGCTGCCTTCCCCAAGGGTGATGCCCGCTGTCGCGGCGGTGGCGGCGACGGCAGTGGACTTGACGAAATCACGCCTTGACTGCTGCATCCTCGTTCTCCGGGTCGGGCTCGAAATGGTGGTAAACCAGGGCGGCGGTGAGGACACCGGGCAGGCGGTGCAAGGCCAGCACCGTCTCGGCCACGTCGACCCCGGGCAGGTCCTCCACGGTCACGATGAAGCGGCCCTCGGGCGTCTCCTTGTGGATCTCGACGCCCGGCATGGCGTCCATCTGCCCGCGCACGGAACCGGCATGTCCCGGCCGCGCGTGCACCAGAATCCCGCAGATGTTCATCCGGACCGCTCCTCGAGACTGATCGCGTGCGACGGGCAGACGTTTAGACACATCCCGCATCCGGTGCATTGACGGCCGTCAACCGATGGTGTTGCAACTCCGCCACGCTGCAGGACAAAGCTGATTGCATCCGGCTCGCAGGCCAGCTCGCACAACCGGCAGGTGACCGCCCGCATGGCCAGGCAGGTGGGGCCGATCTTCGCCCGGTAGCGCTGCTCGACGCCGCGCACGCCATCGAGGGCGCCGGGCTCGCAGGCATCGACGCAGGCGCCGCAGAAGGTGCAGCCCCGCTCCCGCACATCCAGTTCGGGATAGCCCTCGGCGCCGCGCCTGAGGACCCGTTCGGGACAGGCGCCGATGCAGGCATCGCAGCGGGTGCAGAGCGCCGCGAAATCCTCCACCGCCCAGGGCGGCAGCAGGGCGGCCGAACGCTGTCTCGCGAGCTCCCGGAGGAAGCTGCCACGCAGAAAGGCACGCCGGTTCGGATCCATCTCTCGTCCCTTCTTCCGTCTCATTGGGGTTGGCCGCGGCCGGTCCGCCGCCACAGGGGCAGCAGCAGCGGTGCCAGGGTGACGACGATCAGGATGCGCACCAGATGGTGGGTGGCGACGAAGGCCGGATCGACGCCCAGCGCCAAGGCCACCAGACCCATCTCGGTGACCCCGCCCGGCACATAGGCCAGGGCCAATGCGATGAAGGAGAGGCCGGTCAGGAGATGGGCCAGCGCCGCGAAGACGAAGGTCACGGCGAACATCAGCAGGGTCAGCCCGCAGCCGGCCAGGATGTAGCGCCCCACGGTGGCGGCGCGCATGCCGCCGAAGCGGCTGCCGATGGAGGCACCGAGGGCGAGCTGCGCGGCGGCCAGCAGCGGCCCCGGCACCGAGCCCTGGGCGAGACCCGACAGATGCACGGCTGCACTCGCCAGCAGGCTGCCGAAGAAGGCCGCTGCCGGCAGCCGCAGGCGGGCGGCGATCCAGGCGCCGGCGCCACCGGTCAGACCCAGCAATGCGAGCTCGCTCCAGTCGACCGGCCGTGCCCCCGCCCCGCCCGGGATCGCGCCGCTGCTGCCGGCAAGCGTGACCAGGAAGGGGGCGGTGGAAACGATGAGCAGCACCCGCACGGTGTGCACCAGGGCCACCGTACGCACATCGGCGCCGCTGTCCTCGGCCATCAGCACCATCTGCGAAAGCCCGCCCGGGGCCGCCGCGAAATAGGCGGTGACCGGCGCCAGTCCGGCGGTGCGCCGGAGATACAGGAGGCAGGCGAAACCGACCGTCGGCACATAGAGCAGGAGCAGGGCGGCACTCGGGATCCAGAGGAGGACATTGCCCAGCCGATCGGGGGTGAAGGCGGCGCCGATGAGCACGCCGAGCACCACCATCACCGGCCAGCGCAGCCAGCCCGGAACCTCCAGCGACAGCCCCGAAAGGCTGGCGAGCGTGGTGGCGAACATCGCCCCCAGCAGCCAGGCCAGCGGCAGGCCGAGTGCGGTGAACAGAGCGCCGCCGGCGAGCCCGACCAGCAATGCGGCGGCCAGACGGCGGCCGGGCGCCGGTCGGAGCCGGGCGCCCGCGACGGGCGTGTCAGAGGGGATCGAGGCCGGCTTTTTCACAGAGGATCCGCCAGTGCTGCTCGCTCACCGGCATCACCGAAAGACGCGCCTGGCGCACCAGCGCGAGATCGGCCAGCCGTGGATCGGCCTTGACCTCGGCGAGCGGCACCTCGCGCGGCAAGACGCGGACCGGGGCCACCATCACCCGCACGAAGCGGGGATCCTCGGGATCGGCGAAGGCCTCGCCGGTGATGCGCATGATGCCGACCAGCGCCGGCTTCTTGACCGAGCGGTAGAAGAAGGCGAGATCGCCCTTGCGCATCGCCCGCATGTTGCCCGCCGCCTGATGGTTGCGCACCCCGTCCCAGTCGGTCTCCCCGTCGGCCACCAGTTCCTCCCAGCTGTAGTCGCCGGGCTCGGTCTTGAACAGCCAGCGCGCCATCGCCCTCTCCCGCCTGCGATCCACTGTCCGCTTGCCAAACCGCCCCCGCTGCCGTCAACATTCGGCCATATCGACGGGGGAGGTCGAGATGGCGTTTCTGGCACGCCCCGACGGGGTCGTCATCCATCACGAGTCGCGCGGGCCCGAACCGCACGGCGCCACATTCGTGTTCTTCAACCCGCTGACCGGCGATTCCGGCATGTGGCTGCAGGAGATCGCGCCGGCGCTCGAGGCCCGCGGCCATGGCTGGCTGGTGTTCGACCATCGCGGCCAGAAGGAAAGCCCGGTGGGGCCGAGCGCCGAAATCACCGCCCGCCACATCATCGAGGATGCCAAGGCGGTGATCGAGGCTGAGGAGCCGGTGCGGCCGATCCATGTCGGTCTCTCCATCGGCGGGCTGTTCGCCGCATATGCCCATCTCGAGGGCGCGCGTGCCCGGGCGATGCTGCTGATCAACACCCTTCGCGAGGACGGCCCGCGTCTGGCCTGGCTGAATGCGGCCCTCGAGCGCTGCGCCCGCACCGGCGGCCTGCGGCTGTTGCGCGATCTCTATGTACCGCTGCTGTTCGGCCAGAAATGGCTGGCCGCCAACCGCGACCAGTTCCTCGGCGAGGAGCCGTACATCGCCCTCGATCCGGCCCATGCCGATGTGCGCCTGCTGGCGAGCGCGGGCACCGCCGACTGGAACTTCCCCTGGGAGAAGCTGGAGCCGCCGGTGATCGTCATGACCGGCCGCGAGGATCGGGTCTTCTACGACGAGGATGCGGTGCGGCGGCTGTCTGCGCGCCTGCCCAACGCCCTTCGGGTCGATCTCGCCGAGGCCGGCCATCTGCTGCCGGCGGAGGATCCCGCGGCGGTGATCGAGGCCTGCCTGGCGCTCGCCGGGCGCATCGGGGAGCCCATCCCGTGAACGGCGAAGGCCTCTGGCACCGCCATGCCTGGGCGGCCTATCTCGCCGTCTTCATCGGCGTGATCGGCCATGCCTCGAGCGAGTTCGTCTCGGTCCTGACCGGGGTCTCCGGCCCCGAGGTCTCGGTCTGGCGCTTCGCCATCGGTGCCGCCGGGCTGATCCTCCTCTGCCTCGCCATGCCCGCCACCCGCGATCTGCTGACCCCGCTGCGCCAGCATTTCTGGCCGATCACCGGCCTTTCCGTGCTGGGCTTCGCGGTGGCCTATCTGTTCTTCCACTGGTCGCTGGATTTCGCCACCGTGCCGCAGGTGGCGATCACCGTCACCACCATGCCCATCTTCCTGGCCATCGTGAACCAGTGGCGCACCGGCGAGAAGGTGACGCCCATCAAATGGGTCACCGGGATCGCCGCGCTTTTGGCCATCGCCGCCCTCTTGACCGACGGTGCACTGGCCCAGCTCGCCGGCACCGGCGACGATCTGATCGGCATGCTGATGGCGCTCGGCACCGCCTTTTTCGGCGGCGCCTTCATGATCCTCGCCCGCCCCTATTTCGCCCGCTACGGGGCGCTCCGGATGACCACCCTGTCCATCACCATCGCCGCCATCGCCCTGTGGGTCGGGGTCGGCCTCTTCTTCGGCCGCTGGGTCGATTTCACCACCCTGCTCGATCGCGACGGCGGCGAGGCGCTGGCGCTGGTCACCATCGGCCTCTACAACACGACCATCACCCAGTGGCTGTGGCTGGGCGGTCTGGCCGCCGCCCCCGACATCGCCCGGGCCGGCTACCTGTTCTTCCTCAAACCCGTGATCGCCGCATTGCTGGCGCTGTTCATTCTCGGTCAGCCGGTGACCATGGTCGACTGGATCGCGATCCTGATCATCTGCGGTGCGGTCGCCTTCGAGGCCGCCTGGCCGCGCCTGCGCCCGGCCACCAGCCCCCAGCGGGGCTGACCCGCTCCGCCCCTGCGTTGTACCCCGCCCGATCGCAGGCTATTCTCCGGCGATCGGGTGCGGAGGGCCATAGTCCGTGATCCTCGAATTCATTGGGCGGCAGGCAATCGGCGGGCTGATCGGCGCCGGCGCCGTCCATCTCGGGAGATCGGCCGCCAAGCATCTGCTGCCGCGGCTGTTCGCGGACCCACCGCGGGATGTGGGCAAGCTCGCCACGGAGATTACGAACGCGCTGCGCGCCGAGTATGGGACGCAGGGCGAAAGGCTCGCCGCAATCGAGAGTTCGCTGCATGCGATCCTCGAGAACCACGCGCCGGATGTGGACCGGCTCGCGGCCCTGAACCTCGATCCCGATCGGGTCGTGGAGTGGCTGCTCGAACGTCATGCGGGCTGTCTCGTCGGGCTCGACGACGGAGAGCAGGCGCTGTTGCGGGACGTCCTTCGGCGGGCGTACGGAGCCCTTCTGCGCGATCCCGAAAAGCTCCCCGGCCTCCAGCGCGCCGTTTTCCGGGCCCTCCTGGAACAGCGTGACCGGATCGCAGCCCTGCCGGACGCGACCGTCGCCGCCTTCCGGGCTTACGAAGCGAACCTGTTGCTGGAGAGCGGGCGACGTGTTCTCGGCCGCATCCGTTCCGACAGCGTCCTGCTGCGGGCCGAATACGCAATCGTTCCCTTCCACCCGGCGCGGCAGCCCGATCTCGAACGTCTGTGCGCCTGGTGCGAGGACGAGGCCACAGAGAGGGTGCTCCTGCTTCACGGTGCAGGCGGCCTCGGCAAGACACGGCTGGCGATCGCACTGGTCGAAGGTATGCGCGGCCGCGACTGGCAGGCGGGGTTCCTGGACAGGCGCATGGATGATGCGCGGCTCCTGCCCGGGGTCTTGCAAGAGCTTCTGCACAGCAAGCGCCCGCTCCTGATCGTCATCGACTATGCGGAGACACGGCGCAGCTCCGTCAGGCGCCTGCTCGAAGCCGCGGCCCGTCACTCCCGCCTGAAGGTCCGCGTCCTGTTTCTCGCCCGCGCCGCCGGTGACTGGTGGGAAACCATGAAGCGCGGCAACGCGGACATTCGCGAGTTCATGTCGGGCGCTCGAGAGCTCGCCCCGGCACCGATCGAGGACGATGCCGACACGCGCACCGCCATGTTCGAGGCCGCCCGCGACGCCTACGCCGAAAGGCTCGGGATCGTGCCGCCCGCCTCCGGCGTTCCCGAGTTGAGCGATCCCGACTTCGGCAAGCCCCTCTATCTGCACATGGCGGCCCTCGCCGCCGTCCGGGGGCAGGCGGTCGGCGATGCCGAACAGGTGCTCGAGTGGGTTCTGGCGCGCGAGCGCGATGCCTGGGATGCGAACCTCGAGGAGTTCGAGCTTTCGCCCGATGTGTATCGACCGCTATTGGCGCAGAGCGCTACCCTCTCCGTTCTCCGGGGCGGTGCGGATGTGCCATCCGATCTTCGTGCGATCGTCGAGACCGTGCCCGAGGCGGAAGGTGTGGACGGCGAGAAACGGGCCGCCATCGCCCGTCTGCTCGCCCGGCTCTATCCCGAGACCCCGGGCCTCGGCGCACTGCGTCCCGACATCCTGGGCGAGGAACTCGTCGCCAGAGAGCTGCCGATGGATCCGGACCTCCTTCGAGCCGCGTTCGCCCGTGACGTGCCCGAGGAGCGCATCCGCCACGCCTTCACCGTCCTCGGCCGTCTCGCCGGGCGAAGGGAGGACACCGCCTGCCATCTCGATGCGGC
>CAYYZI010000038.1:0-5061 GCA_964475675.1 uncultured Geminicoccaceae bacterium | reverse complement strand
TCCTCGGCCGTCTCGCCGGGCGAAGGGAGGACACCGCCTGCCATCTCGATGCGGCCCTCGATCTCGATCCCGCCCACCTCGCCCCCCACGCCCTCGAAGTGGCGAAGCAATTGGGCGATGCCCCGGCGGAAGCACTAAAGCGGATGTGGGATCAGCTGAACCTGGAAGCCCGTACACGAGTCGCGGCTGAGGTTTTCAACGATCTGCCGGACCAGCTCGAAAGCCTGTACCATTTCTGCGTGGAGGTGACGCGCCTTCTTTACGATGCCGAGCGTCAGAGACGGCAGCACCCGGATCCCGTGAGGGTAGGCGCGCTAGCCAATAACCTGGGAACTCGTCTGGGCGCGCTGAAGCACTTTACCGAAGCCCACGAAAAGGCCCAGGAAGCGGTGAGAATCTACCGAAACCTAGCAGAGCTGCATCCTAATACCTGCGAGCCGTTCCTAGCCGGGAGCCTTGCCAATCTGGCCACCATCTTGGGCGGGCTAGGATACCTTGAGGAGGCCCTGGATAAGGCTGAGGAGGCAGTTACCATCTACCGCAAGCTAGCGGGACGACATCCCGACGCCTTGCGACCATACCTCGCTGGGAGCCTAAGCAATGTAGCCAAGTTCCTGGGCGAGCTCGGACGTTACGAGGAAGCTCTACTCAGGTCTGAGGAAGCGGTTCGGCTGTTGGCGCCGTATTTTCTCCGGTTGCCCGAAGCGTATGGCGGCCGGATCGCCCCTATTGTCCAGCAATACCAGGCCCTCTACCAATCCTTCGGCCGTGAGCCGGACGTGGAGCTGCTCGCGCCAATTCTCCGAAAGCTCGAAGAGCTCAAAAACAGTCGCAGCGGCGACCGGCCCAACGACCCGGCCTGACCGCGACGCCCGGCCGGATGTTCATTCTTTCTGCACTCGCTGCCGCTACCCTCCGCAGCGTGGGAATGTGCGCGCGCCAGAACCCTGCCGCGGCGCCTTCTCCACCATCCGGGAGAATGGCACGGGAAAGCAAAGGAACCGTGAACGCGCGCTCGAAGCGGGATCCGACCGGGGCGGGAAACGGTCTCGTCCGTGTGGTGGGCGCGCGTCGCCATGCTAAGCTCGAGTCGGCACCACGAACCGGGGGTGCGGCCGTGTCCCTGGATCGTCCGGCCGGATATCCCGAAGGCGTCTCCCCTCTTGGAACTGCCAAAAAGCCCGCTCCATTCATCCTTTCTTCACCTTCCGCCGCTACCCTGCTGGCGTGGAAATCCGCGCGCGGCCGATATCCCGCCGCGGCGCCTTCTCCACCATCCGGGAGAATGGCACGGGAAAGCAAAGGAACCGTGAACGCGCGCGGTGTCCGTCGGGTTCGTCGGCATCCGTCGCTCGCATCGCGCGGGTTGCGGATCCTGTCCTAGGGCATTCACCCTTCTTTCACATGTTGCCGGTACCCTCCCCAGCGTGGGTATCCGCCCGCCCGCGAGATTTGGCTGCGGCGTCTTTTCCACCGTTCGGGAGTATGGCACGGAAAAGCAAAGGAACCGTGAACGCGCGCGGTATCCGTTAGGTTCGCCGACATCCGACCCGCGAATCGGGAGGGTTGCGGAACCCGGCCCCGCGGCATGCACCTTGCCGTCACCTTTGGCCACCACGCTCCGCAGCACGGAAATCCGCGTGCCCGTCAGATACCGCCGCGGCGCCTTTTCCACCGTCCGGGACTATGGCACGGAAAAGCGAACGGACGGTGAACGGGAGCGGCGCCCGTCGGGTTCGCCGGGTCGGATCCGTCGCGAGAAACATGCGGACCGCCGCATCCGCACGGTCGCCAGCACCATCTGCATGTTTCCTGCACATTCCGGTCCGCGGAAAGGGGCCGCCCGCTCCCTGCGGTTCCGGCAAACCGACAACCGCCACCCGTTTCCTCCGCGACGCAAATCGGCCAGCCGGAAGCTGTGACCTGGATTTTCTCCGCAGGCTACGGCCGCTCGACAACCGCCGCTGACCGCCTATTCCTTTCGTCGCGCAGACCGGTCGGCCAAAACCGCGGCAAAGACCGGTTGGCCGGGGGCAGCCGCCAGCTCCCCGTTCCGACCGGTCGGAAACTGCGGCCGTTTCCTCCGCGGCAGGGAGCGATCGGCCGGAAGCTGCCGGCGATGCGCATCCCGAGCGCGTCCCCTGCCCCTGCCGAGAGAAGGCGCCGTCGTTGCCGCGGGCGCCGTCACGCCTTCGTGATCGCACCCGCCCATGCGGCGCTGGCCGGCAGGAGGCGCGCATGCGATGCTGGTCGGAACAACATGCCGCGCGCCGCCGATGGAGGAGCGCGACGCGGGTGCCGGCGGCAATGGCTCGGCAATCCGGATTTGGCCGGCTCGAAGGCGGCATTTCCGCAAGCCGTCCTGCGGAGCGGCAGATCAATGGCAGGGAGCGGAACATGAACAGGAAATCGTTTGCGCGCTGCACGGCGGCGCTCGGGCTGACCGTCGGTTTCGCATCCGTGGCCCTCGGCGGCCCGGCGGATCGCACCATCGCGCTGCCGCCGGCCGACATGTATCCGGAAGGGATCGGCATGGCCGCCAATGGCGACATCTATGTCGGCAGCCTGAAGCGCAGCGAGATCTGGCGGGTCGACGGAACATCGGGCAGGCCGTCGCTGTTCGCCGGCGCCGAAGCCGGGCTGATGAGCGTGATCGGCGTCCATGTAAGCGCCGATGGCGACCGCATCTATGCCTGCTCCTCCGACATCCGGACCGAGCAGGCCGGCACGAAGACCGAGCTCGTCGTGCTCGACCGCGCCGACGGGACGGTCCTGGCGCGCCACGCCTTTCCTGGCGGCGGCTTCTGCAACGACATCGCCGAGCGGGCCGACGGCACGATCCTGGCCACCGATTCCTTCGTTCCGCGCATCCTGGCTCTGCGCCCCGGCGGCGGCTTCGGCGAATGGCTGCGCGACGACAGCTTCGCCGGCGAGGGCATCTCGCTGAACGGCATCGCCGAGATCGACGGCTATGTCTATGTGGTCAAGTTCAGCTCCGGGGAGATGCTGCGCATCGACGATTCGGGCGCGACACCGCGCATCGAGGCGGTGGATCTCGGCCGCCCCCTGGCCCGCCCCGACGGGCTCGAGCTGCTGTCCGACGGGCGGCTGCTGCTGATCGAGGCCGGCAGCGGATCGCTGCTGCGCATAGCCTTCACCGATGGTGGTCTGGCCGGCGATGTGGAGACCATCCGCGCCGACTATCTGACACCGACCACGGTGGCGGCGAGGAATGGCGAGGCCTTTGTGGTGCAGGGCCAGCTCGACCGCCTCTTCGGCCGCAACCCGACCCCGGCCGTGCCTTTCGAGATCCGCGTCACGCCGCTGCTCTGACCGCGCGCTCGGCCGGAAAGCCCGTCCTCCCCGGCGGACGGGGCGGCGCGACGCGCCCGCGATTGCGCAGGCCGTCCACGGCGGCGATGGACAGGCGGGCCGGGCTGCGGCATAGGCGGGAGAGCGCCGACGGCGCGACCACCGATCGGGAGGCGGTCATGGCCCTGCATTTTCCCCGCGAGGAATATGCCGCGCGCCAGCGGCAGGTACTCGCCGCCATGGAGCGGGCGGGGCTCGATGCCCTGCTGATGTTCAAGCCCGAGAGCCAGTACTGGGCCACCGGCTTCGACAGTTTCGGCTACTGCTTCTTCCAGTGCCTCCTGCTGCGCGCCGACGGCGAGATGGTGCTGTTCACCCGTTCGCCCGATCTGCGTCAGGCGCAGCAGACCTCGGTGATCGAGCAGATCCGGATCTGGGTCGATCGCGCCGATGCCGAACCCGCGCGGGAACTGGTCGATCTCCTGCGCGAAAAGGGCCTCGCCGGCAAACGGCTGGGGGTGGAGTGGGAGACCCACGGTCTGACCGCCGCCAACGGAAAGCGGCTGGAGCTCGCGCTCGAGGGGTTCGCGCCGACCGAGGACGCTTCGCATCTCGTGAGCCGGCTGCGACTGGTCAAATCCCCGGCCGAACTCGCCTATGTGCGAAAGGCGGCGGCGCTCGCCGACCGTGCCCTCGAGGCGGCGATCGCCCATGCCCGGCCGGGTGCCGAGGAGGGAGTGATCCTGGCCCGCATGCAGGATGCCGTGTTCGAGGGGGGCGGCGACTATCCGGCCAATCCCTTCATCATCGGCTCCGGCGAGAAGGCGCTCTTGTGCCGCTATGCGAGCGGCAGGCGCCGGCTCGATCCGGTCGACCAGCTCACCATCGAGTTCGCCGGCACCTACCGCCAGTACCATGTCTGCCTGATGCGCACGCTGCTGGTGGGCGAAGTGGATCCCGCCCATGCCGAGATGTTCGAGGCCTGCCGGGAAGCGCTGCTGGCCTGCGAGGAGCGGATGCGGCCGGGCGACACCATGGGCGAGGTGTTCGCCGCCCATGCCGAGACCTTCGATGCCCGCGGCTACGGGCCGCACCGGCTCCATGCCTGCGGCTACTCGCTGGGAGCCACCTATGCGCCGAGCTGGATGGACTGGCCGATGTTCTACGCCGGCAATCCGGTGGAGATGGCCCCGGGCATGGTGTTCTTCCTGCACATGATCCTGATGGACAGCGACAACGGCCGGGCGATGAGCCTCGGGCGCACCAGCCTGGTCACTGAAAGCGGCGCCGAACCCCTCTCCCGCCTACCCCTGACCCTCGAGGCATCGCGTTGAAATCGCGCACCCCGGGGTAGGACGGGGCGGTGCACCGGGCGTTTACTCGGGCCGGTGATGCTGGTAGAAGCGCGCCCACCGAATCCCCGATCCGGACCCGGACATCGCCCATGAAACTGCTCGCCGGCAACAGCAATCGGCCGTTGGCCGAGGCGATTGCGGCATCGCTTCGCGTCGAGCTCACCAAGGCGACGGTACACCGCTTCAGCGACATGGAGGTGTTCGTCGAGATCCACGAGAACGTCCGCGGCGAGGACGTGTTCATCATCCAGAGCACATCCTACCCGGCCAACGACAATCTCATGGAGCTGCTGGTCATCATCGATGCGCTCCGGCGCGCGTCGGCCCGGCGCATCACCGCCGTGATCCCCTATTTCGGCTACGCCCGCCAGGACAGGAAGCCGGGTCCGCGGAC
>CAYYZI010000037.1:6973-11933 GCA_964475675.1 uncultured Geminicoccaceae bacterium | reverse complement strand
CCAGTGTCCGATGCCGAGCTGTTCGGCCACCCGCCGCACCACCGGGATGCGATCGCCCGACAGCAGCTCGACGGCGACCCCGCGGCGGTGGAGAGCGGCCACCACATCGACGGCATCGCGCCGCAGCCGGTCGCGGAAGGGGATGCGCAGGGGCGGATGCCCGGGCCGGGAGAACCACAGCTCGGGCCCGTCGGGCTGGTTGTCGTCGCCGGCGGCCGCCCAGCCGCAGCGCCCCAGCCGCCATTCGCCTTCCTCGCTGGGGAGCCGGAGACCGCAGCCCGCTACCTCCTCGACCCCGCGCGCGGCCCGGGCCTCGGGGACCGCGGCGGCCAGCGCCCGGGCGAGCGGATGACGGGAGGTCTTGGCGAGTGATGCCGCGGCCTCGAGCTGTTCGCGGTCGAGCCCTTCCAGCACGGGCTCCGGCAGGCCTTCGGTGAGGGTGCCGGTCTTGTCGAACACCACGGTGTCGACTTCCGCCACCCGTTCCAGCGCGGTGGCACTCTTGAGGAGGGTGCCCCGCTTCATCAACCTGCCGGAGGCGATCACCTGCACCGCCGGCACGGCGAGGCCGAGGGCGCAGGGACAGGTGATGATGAGAACGGCGGTGGCGATCAGCAACGCCGCCTGCCAGTCCATGCCGCCCAGCAGCCACCAGCCGAGGAAGGTGAGGGCGGCGAGACTGTGGACGAAGGGGGCGTAGAGCCGGGCCACCCGGTCGGCCAGGGCCACGTAGCGGCCGCGCTTCTGCTCGGCGAGTTCCATCAGGCGGACGATCTCGGCCAGCAGCGTGCCTTCGCCCACCTGCCGCACGCGTACCCGGATCGGCGCTGCGAGATTGAGGGTACCGGCGAACACCCGGTCCCCCTCGCCGACCCGCTGCGGTATGGTCTCGCCGGTGATCGGGCTGGTATCCAGCTCGCTGGCGCCGTGGCTCACCACCCCGTCGACGGCGATTCGTTCGCCGCTGGCGACCAGGATCTCCTGGCCGGCTTCGAGTTCCTCGGGGCGGGCGCTGCGGGTGGTGCCGTCGGGACGCACCAGGGTCACCGCGCCGGCGGCCAGGGCGAGCAGGCGCTCGGCGGCGGAGCGCGCGGTACCGCGCGCGCGGCTATCCAGATAGCGGCCGATCAGCAGGAAGAAGAGCAGGGTGACGGCGCTGTCGAAATAGACGTGGCGGCCGCCGCTCACCGTCTCGGCCAGGCTCACCGCGGGAGCGATCAGCACCGCCAGCGAGATCGGCACGTCCATGTTGGCATGGCCGGCCCTGAGCGCCGCCAGCGCCGAGCGGAAGAAGGGGCGGCCGGCGTAGGCGATGGCCGGCAGGGCGACCAGCGCCTCGAACCAGTGGAAGAAGCCGCGAGTGGCGGCACCCATGCCCTGGGCGTGGCCGGCCCAGACCGAGATCGCCAGCAGCATGACGTTGCCGGCGGCGAAGCCGGCCACCGCCATGCAGCGCAGCAGTTCCTTCTGCTGACGGTCGTCCTGGCTCCGGAGCCGCTCGGGATCGTAGGGCACCACCCGGTAGCCGAGATCGCGCACCAGCGCGGCCAGAGCATTACCGCGCTCGGCCGGCCCCCGCCAGCGCAGTACCAGCCGCCGGGTAGTGAGGTTGACCCGGGCGGTCTCGACATCGGGCTCGCGTGCCAGGCGCCGCTCGATGCGGGCGACGCAGCCGCCGCAATGCACGCCCTCGACCATCAGATGCAGCCGGCGCGCGCCGTCTTCGGCATCCTCGCGTACGAACGGCAGAACGTCGGGCGGGGGCAGCTCCTCGCCCGTGGCCGCGCCGCGACTGCTGTCCGATGGCGCCATCAGCGCAGGGTCACCCGCCGTGTCTCGACGAAGCGGTCGTCGCCGCGGGTGATATCGAGATGGATGTCCCACAGCCCGGTCAGCGGCAAGGTGAAGGCGGCGCGGTAGCTACCTTCGCCCGAGGCGGCCAGATCGAGCGAGAAGTCGTGGCCTTCCGAGGTCGGCCGGATGAAACGGGCGGTGACCGTGGCATCGGTGATGGGCTGGCCCTGGCGGTCGCGCACATCGACCGTGAGCTCGCCGTCGAAGCCTTGGGTCAGGCGCGCCTCGGCCGTGACCTGCCAGCCCAGCGCCGCCTGCGCTTCGGCGGCCGCGATGTTGCGGTTGTAGGTCCGACCTTCCTCGTAATAGTTGGTCGAGACCAGCCCGGTCCAGGTGGTCATGCCGATATAGATCATGGTCCCGTTGGCGATCAGCACCACCAGGAAGAAGGCCCCGAACGCCCAGGGAATCCAGTGCCCGCCCCGACGTCTCTTCGCGCTCTCCTGCTTCATTTTCCCGGCCCCCGGAACACGCTTTCGGCTCGCCGCGTCTCGCCGCTCTCCACATCGGTGATGACGAAGACGATCTCCATCCCGGCACCTTTTACCACGGCACGCGGCACGGTGACGAAGATGCGGTGCTCGCTGACCCCGTCGGGCGGCGCCTCGACGGTGATGCTGCGGCCGCTCAGCTTGCGGGTACCGATCATCGTCAGGGTCGCGTTCTCCAGCCCTTCGAGGGTCACCTCGAAGCGTCGCGGCTGCCGCTCCTTGTTGATGATCTTGACGGTATAGCCGTTGCGCAGACTGCCGTCGGAAAGGGTGACGAACAGCGGGTTGCGGTCGTGCAGGACGCTGATCTCGGCGTCCGAACGCAGCATCAGCGCCGCCAGCATGACCGCGGCGACGAGGGCGATCACCGAGGCGTAGAGGATGGTGCGGGGACGGATCAGGTTGAGCTTCGGCGGCAGTCCCTGCTCGCGCAGCTCGAGATTGCGCTCGCTGTCATAGGTGATGAGATCGGGCGGCCGGTGGATCTTCTCCATCACGTTGTTGCAGGCATCGACGCACAGGGCACAGCCGATACATTCGAGCTGGAAGCCGTCGCGGATATCGATCCCCATGGGGCAGACCACGACACACTGCTTGCAGTCGATGCAGTCGCCGCGTTGGCTCCAGTCCTGACCCTTGCGGAACGGCATGCGCGGCTCGCCGCGCCAGCGCTCGTAGGTCACCGCCAGCGTGTCCTGGTCGATCAGGGCACCCTGGATGCGGGGCCAGGGACACATGTAGATGCAGACCTGTTCGCGGGCGATGCCGGCCAGGAGATAGGTCGTGCCGGTGAACAGGCCGAAGAAGAAATACTGGGTGAGGCTGGCACTGCCGGTGAGCAGGGCCACGGTGACCGTGGGCGCATCGTTGAAATACATGATCCAGGCACCGCCGGTGGCAGCGGCGATCACCAGCCAGAGCAGGTGCTTGACGCCCTTCCTGGTGATCTTGGCGGCGGTCCAGGGGGATTTGTCGAGACGGATGCGATCGCCGCGATCGCCCTCCACCAGCCGCTCGACCCACATGAAGAGGTCGGTCCAGACGGTCTGCGGACAGGTGAAGCCGCACCAGACCCGGCCGAACAGGGCGGTCGCCAGGAACAGGGCGAAGGCGGCCAGCACCAGCAGCCCGGTCAGGAAGTAGATTTCCTGCGGCCAGATCTCGATGCCGAAGAAGTACAGCCTGCGGGTGACAAAATCCGCGAGGACCGCCTGGTCAGGGGCGCCCGGCCCGCGATCCCAGCGGATCCAGGGAACGATGTAGTAGATGCCCAGAAGGGTGATCAGCACCGCCCATTTGATGGTCCGGAACCGGCCGCGCACGGCCTTGGGGTAGATCTTGACGCGCCCTTCGTAGAGCGGGGATTCCTTCTGCTCCTTGCGCGACAGCACATCTTCAGCGGCTACTGCCTCGCCCATCTCGCTCCTGCCTGCAAGACGTCCGGTTGCCGGGCGGCGGCGACCGACCGGTGGGTGTTCGGACGCCATATATTGAATTGGACCAGCTTGAAAAACTGTGGCGGATCGGCGCAGCCGCAAGGGGAGCCTGCCGCAACGGGATCTTGAATGTGCGCCGGCAATCCCGACGTGAAGGACAGACCAGGAGCGAGCATGGAGGGGTAGAGCATGAGCGTGCAGCGCGAAATCCTCGAGAAGAGCCGTGCCCGGCTGCAGGAACTCAGGGAGCGGATCGAGAAGCTGGCTGACCGGCTCGACGATACCACGCTGAAGAACCTGCGGGCCGAGGCCGAGGTGGTGCGCGAGAAGCTGCAGAGCAGCATGCGCGCCGGCGTCGAGCTCGGCGAGGAGGCGCTGCGCAGCCTCGGTCAGGCGCTGGAGCGGCTGGGAGCGGCCATCAAGCGGGCGGCGGAGCGCAGCGAGCCCCCGGGCGAGGAACAGAAAAGCGGGTCCGCCGGCAACAGCTGAGTACGCAGAGGCATCGGTGGCTCTCCGTCCCCGGCGAGCTCCGGGCTATACGGGGGCAGGGAGACCCGACCATGCCCAAGAGCTGCGTGCTCCTTCTCGCCATCCTGCTGGCGGCCACCGCTGCACCGGTTCCGGCGGCGGCCGCGCCCCCGGT
Source organism: uncultured Geminicoccaceae bacterium (assembly GCA_964475675.1). Classification (GTDB taxonomy): domain Bacteria; phylum Pseudomonadota; class Alphaproteobacteria; order Geminicoccales; family Geminicoccaceae; genus JALSRW01. The sequence continues at coordinate 7,509 of CAYYZI010000037.1, read as the reverse complement.
CTGCGACGCGTCGCGCGTCGGCACGGTGGCGCCCATGGCCGGCAAGCGCTGCGCGTGCCGGTACGAGCGGGGCGGCAGCCTGGCCGGCAGAAAGCCGGGCTATCGGTGGGATTGCGGAATCTTGCGTCCGGCCGACCGGTTCGCGCCGCTGGCGCCTTCCCAACCGCCGCCGGACTGCCTCGGCCCGGTCATCGTCGATCAGCGTTCGGTTCGCCCGTGAGCCGTTCCTGATAGGCCCGAACTTCCTCGCAGAGGCGTTCGAGATGGCGATCGGGGATGCCCAGCTCGGCGAGATGGCGGGCGGTGTCGAACAGATAGTCGGCGGCCCGGCCGAGCGGGCCTCGCGCGGTCGCCAGCATGGCAATCCGCTCCTCCTCGGAGAGCCGCGGGCAGTAGCGCTCGTGGCGCCGCTCGATGGTGAAGGCGAGGACCGTCAGCGGCCCTTCCCTGCTCCGCGCCCGCAGCCAGCGCGGCCGGTAGGCGCCGGCCACCATCTCCCGCCGCCATACCAGCAGCAGTTCCTCCTCGGCGGTCGC
>CAYYZI010000037.1:0-6873 GCA_964475675.1 uncultured Geminicoccaceae bacterium | reverse complement strand
GTCAGCGAACGGCGGATCCGCTCCTCGCTCCACAGCTCCATGCCCGCCGCCCGCGCCCGCAGATGATGCTGCAGCCCGCCGGCCCTGAGGGTCTCGCGATCGAGCACCAGCCGCAGCCTGTCGCCGGCCTCCTCGCCCGTGGCCGTGTGCTGGCGCTCGCTCATCGGCGGCGCTGCCTCATCCGGTGGTGGTCTCGCCGATGCGCTCGCGGGCGGCGGCAAGCGCTTCCTCCGCGAGCAGCCGCAGCGAACGCCGGCCCAGCTCCGCCGGCAGGTCACCGAAGGTGTAGAGGGCCATCACGTGATCGACGCCCATCCCGTGCAGCGCCACCAGCTTGTCGGCCACCGTCTGCACCGAACCGAACAGCGACAGACCGCTCTCGAGGATGTCCTCGTAGGTCTGGCTCCTGGCGTATTTGCGGGTCGTCACGTAGAGATCGAAGGCCGCTTCGGCCTCGGCCCGGGCATCGGCATCGCTGTCGGCGACATGGGTGTGGAGGGCCACCAGGCTGCGCGGCCGGTGCCCGGCCTCGGCGGCCCCCTGCCGGTAGGCGGCGATCAGGCGGCCGATATCCTCGAAGCGGTCGACGGTGGCGTAGGGCACGGTCATCAGGTTCTCGCCGGCGCGGCCGATATGCCAGGCCGCCTCCTCGCGCAGCACGGCAATGTAGGTTTCGGGCTCGCGACCGCCATGGGGCAGGACGTTGATGGCCACATCGTCGAGGGCATAGTGCGTCCCGGCATGGCGCACCCGTTCGCCGCGCCATAGCCGGCGCACCAGATCGAGCCCCTCGTCGAAGCGCTCGCGCTTGGTCCGGCCGTCGATGTTGAAGCCTTCGAACTCGTGGCGCAGATAGCCGGAGCCGGCACCGAACACCAGCCGGCCCCGGCAGAGCTGGTCGAGGATCGCGTAATCCTCGGCCACCGTGCGGGGATCGCGGAAGGGCAGTACGGCGATCGCCGGCGCCAGGCGGATGCGCTCGGTGCGCGCCGCGGCCGCCGCCAGCCAGACCGCCGGATTGGGGACCACCCCGTATTCGTCGAAATGATGCTCGGCGACGAAGAAGATCTCGTAGCCCAGCTGCTCGGCGAGGACGCAGTCCTCGAGCAGCTCGCGGTAGCGATCGGCGATGCTCCGATCGTGTCCGGGATACCGGTCGCCCGGATAGTGATCGACCACCGAAAAGCAGGAAAGTCGCACGCCGCCTCCCCCGGAATGGTACCGTTCCCGCCCCCTTCTAGTCGCAATCGGCAGCACAGGAAAAGGGGACGGCGCCCGGCCGTCCCCGCAGTTCCGATCTCGATGCGGAGGCGGTCAGCCGCCGACCCTCTCCAGCAGCATGCCGGCCGCCCGGGCGTAGGCCGCGGCGCTGTCGGCCTTGGCGATGGCGCGGGCGTGATCGTACTTGCCCTGCGGCTTGGCATGATTGTGCTCGCCGCCGGACAGCAGCATCTTGGCGTCGTCGAGGAGCGCGTGGACGAGGGCGCGATCGGCCGCCGGCACCTTGTCGCCGGCCGTCTTCAGGGCCGCGCTCACGCGGTCGATCTCCTGCTGCGCGGTGGCGAAATGTCCGGGGCATTCGAAGGCCTGGGCGACGTTCGGCAGCCAGGCGGAAAGGGCGGTGGCGAGGGCACCGGCCAGGAGGATCTTTCGCATTGCAAGTCTCCCTGTCTGTCTGCTCTGTGTGGCGGCGCGGGTCGGGTGCATGGCCGCCAGCTCGAAGCAGCGGAGCGCGTCGGCGATCTGTCCACTCACGATGGCGTGAACAGATGTCCGGCCCCGAGCGCCGTGAGCACCGCCAGACCGACATCGCGGTGAAAGCGGAACTGGCGCAGACAGGATGCGCGATCGTCGAGATCGACGGTGACCACCTGCCAGGCCAGCATCAGCGCCGGCAGCGGCAGCAGCGCATGGAAGGGCCAGCCGAGGCCGGCCAGATAGCCGGCCATCGCCAGCAGCGCCAGCATGATCGCGTAGAAGGCGGCGATCCACATCCGGCTGGCGGCTCCCAGCCTGAGCGCCGTGGAGCGGACTCCGACCCGGATGTCGTCCTCCTTGTCCTGATGGGCGTAGACCGTGTCGTAGCCGAGGGTCCAGAAGATGCCGGCGGCGTAAAGCATGAGCGCGGGGGCGTCGATGCGCCCGGCGGCGGCGGCATAGCCCACCAGCACCCCCCAGTTGAAGGTGATGCCGAGAAAGGCCTGGGGCCACCAGGTGATGCGCTTCATGAAGGGGTAGACGAGAATGAGCGGGATGCTGGCCAGGGCCACCGCCACCGCCAGTGGCGGCAGCCGGGTGAGCACCAGCAGACCCACCGCCGACTGGGCGGCGAAGAACAGCACCGCACCGGTGGTGCCGATGCGACCCGCCGCCAGCGGCCGGTTGCGGGTGCGCTCCACCTTGCGGTCGAACTCGCGGTCGGCCAGATCGTTGACCGTGCAGCCGGCACCGCGCATGGCCACCGCCCCCACCGCGAACAGCAGAAACAGCCAGGGATCGCGGGGAGGCGAGGCGAGCGCCAGACCCCACCAGCAGGGCAGCAGCAGGAGCCAGGTGCCGATCGGCCGGTCCCAGCGGGCCAGCAGGGCGAAATCGCGCAGCCGCGCGGGCAGCCGGTCGACCCAGCGGCGCTGCTGATCGAGGACCCGTCCGTCGCCGACTTGTGGAGTCATGGCCGGTCTTCTACCGTCGCCCCGATGCAGGGTAAAGGCGAGCAATGGCCGTCGCTCCGAGGCTCCATGTCGACAATCCGCGCCTGCAGCGGGGCGTGGCGGTATCGCTCGACGCCGCGCGTGCCCATTACCTGTCCCGCGTATTGCGGCTCGCGGTCGGTGATGCGGTGGTGCTGTTCAATGCCGAGGACGGCGAATGGCGCGCGCGGATCACCGGGCTCGAGCGCCGCGCCGCACAGCTCGTGGTCGAGGCCCTGCTGCGCCCGCCGCAGCCGGAGCCGGGGCCGAGCCTGTGGTTCGCCCCGCCCAAACGCACCCGGCTCGAATGGCTGGTGGAAAAGGCGGTGGAGCTCGGCGTCGCCCGGCTCTGTCCGGTGATCACCGAGCGCACGGTGGCGCGGCTGCAGCGGCCCGAGCGGCTGCACAGCATCGCCGTCGAGGCCGCCGAGCAGTGCCGCCGCTTGTCGGTGCCGGAGATCGCGCCGGCCCGCGAGCTGGGAGCCGTCCTCGCCGAGGAGAGGGTGCCGGCGCTGCTGTTCGCCGACGAGGGGGGTGCCGGTCGGCCGCTGCTGACCGCTCTCCAGACCCATCCCGGGGCCGCCTTCCTGGTCGGTCCGGAAGGCGGGTTCACGGCCGCCGAGCGGCAGATGCTGCGGGCGCGCCCGGAGGTGGTGCCGGTGGGCCTCGGACCCACCATCCTGCGCAGCGAGACGGCCGCCCTCTACATGCTGAGCGGCTGGCGGGCAGTGAGGGAGGTGGCGGCGGCATGAGCGAAAAGGCGGCTCCGCGCGCCTACGGGCTCGCCTTTCACCCCGATTTCGAGCGGCTGGTCGACGAGCTGCACAGCCGGCCGGCGGCGGCGGTCACGGCGCCGGTCACGATCTCCCACATCGCCGTCCTGACCGGCCAAGAGGAGGCCGGGCGGGTGCTGGAGCAGGTGGCGGCGCTGTGCCGTCGCTACGGCGCCCCGCCGCCCTACCGCGAACATTTCCACGCCGCCGATCTCGGTCGCTTCGAGCTCCGTTTCGAGCGCCACCTGGAGTTCGTCACCCTGACCTTCCTGCGTCCGGCGGCAGGGCTGCAGCCGTTCCGCGAAACCGCCATCCAGCTGGTGCCCGAGGACTGGCTGGCGGCCCTGCCGGGGCCGGTGGTGGCGGCCAGCCATCTGGTGCTGGAGCGTGGCGACCCGCCCAGCCCGGCGCGCATCGATGCACTCTTCGAGGGCCATCGGGTGCGGGCCAGCCGGGTGATGGGCAATGCCGCCGTGGTGTGCACCGACTGGCGCCCCCATGGCGACGGTTTCGGCCGCTTCCACATCACCGATCTGGGCCTCGACCCGGCCCGTGCCGGGCGGCTGGTGCAGCGGCTGGTGGAGATCGACACCTACCGCATGATGGCCCTTCTGGGGCTGCCGCTGGCGCGGCGGGTGGCGCCGCGACTTACCGAGGCGGAGAGCCGGCTGGCGGTCCTGACCGCCCGCATCGGCGAGGCCCAGGGGCTGGCCGACGAGCGCGCGCTTCTCGAGGAGCTGTTCGATCTCGCCGGCGATATCGAGCAGCAGGTGGCCGAAACCGCGTTCCGCTTCGGCGGCACCCGGGCCTACCATCAGCTGGTGCGCGACCGGCTGCGCGAGCTCCGGGAAGAACGGTTCGAGCCCTTCCAGCCGCTGGGGCAGTTCCTGGCCCGCCGCTTCGAGCCGGCGATGCGCACCTGCAATTCGGCGGCCGAGCGGCTGGAGGGGCTGAGCCGGCGCATCTCGCGGGCCGCCGATCTGGTGCGCACCCGGGTCGATCTCGAGCTGCAGGAGCAGAACCGGGCGCTGCTGGCCTCGATGGAGCGGCGCGCCGCCCTCCAGCTGCGTCTGCAGCAGACCGTGGAAGGGCTGTCGGTGGTGGTTCTCAGCTACTACCTGGTGGGGCTCGCCGCCTATTTCATCAAGGGGGTGGGACCGTGGTTCGGCCTCGCCGGCAAGGCCCAGGCGCCGCTGGTGGCGGCGCTCGTACCCTTGGCCGTGGGGGCGGTCTGGCTGGGCCTGCGGCGATTGCGCCGGCGCCTTCATGTCTAGGAGCGCCACCACAAGGATAGGACCGCGCACACATTCTGCGACAATCTGTCACCAAGTGCGGCGGTCACGACGCCGGTATCACTTGATTTAAATCAAGGCGACGTCGGGTGGGTCGCGCCGGGGAGGCAGCGACGCCCTCATGCAGATCAGTGGCGGCACGCTGGAGAGGATCGGCCGATGAAGTGGTGGAAATGGGCGACCCTGGCGGGATTCGTGGCGAGCTTTGCCGGACCGGCATGGGCGGACAGACATGGCGGACAGCCGGTGCCTTGGCAGATGAACCTGCAGAAGGCCGTGACGCCGATCATGGAGCGGGTGGTCAATTTCCACAGCCTGCTGCTGATCATCATCACCCTGATCTGCATCTTCGTCTTCGCCCTGATCGGCTATGTCCTCTACCGTTTCCGCGAGGACCGCAACCCGGTGCCCTCGCGTCGCTCGCATCACACGCTCCTGGAGGTGATCTGGACGGCGGTCCCGGTATTGATCCTGGTGATCATCGCGGTCCCCTCGTTCAAGCTGCTCTACTACATGGACGTGGTTCCGGAGACCGAGTTCCGGATCAAGGCGATCGGCAACCAGTGGTACTGGACCTACGAATATCCCGATCAGGGCAACTTCACCTTCGACGCCCTGATGAAGGCCGATGACGAGCTGGAGAACGGCGAGCCGCGGCTGCTGGCCACGGACAACCAGGTGGTGGTCCCGGTCGACACCAAGATCCGCCTCCAGGTGACCGCTTCCGACGTCCTCCATTCCTGGGCGATGCCGGCCTTCGGCATCAAGATCGACGCCATTCCGGGACGTCTCAACGAGGCTTGGTTCGAGGCCAAGGAGACGGGCGTCTTCTACGGCCAGTGCTCCGAGCTCTGCGGCCGTCTCCACGGCTTCATGCCGATCGCCGTCAAGGTCGTCACCAAGGAGGAGTTCGCGGCATGGGTCGAGAAGGCCCGGAAGGAATTCGCCAGGGTCGACGACCGGTCGGTGGCCGTCGCCGAACTCGACAAGGTCGCGCAGTAAGGACATCCGGGCAGGGACAGAAGAACGATGGCACAGGAAGCAGCACACGGCCACGAGCACGCCATTCCCCGCGGCTGGAAGCGGTGGGCATTCTCGACCAACCACAAGGACATCGGCACCATGTATCTGGTGCTGGCCTTCATCGGCGCCATGGTCGGGCTGGTGATGTCGGTCCTGTTCCGGGCCGAGCTGGCGGCACCGGGCCTGCAGATCTTCGGTGACACGCAGATGTTCAACGTGCTGATCACCGCCCACGGCCTGATCATGGTGTTCTTCTTCGTCATGCCGGCGCTGATGGGAGGCTTCGGCAACTGGATGGTGCCGCTGATGATCGGGGCGCCGGACATGGCCTTCCCACGGATGAACAACATCAGCTTCTGGCTGCTGGTGCCATCGCTCATCCTGCTGGTGATCTCGGCCTTCGTCGGCGAAGGCGCGGGTACCGGATGGACCATCTATCCGCCGCTCTCGGCCGCCGGCTCGCATCCCGGCCCGTCCGTCGATCTGGCCATCTTCAGCCTGCATCTGGCGGGTGCCAGCTCGCTCTTGGGCGCGATCAACTTCATCACCACCATCTTCAACATGCGCGCCCCGGGCATGACCCTGCACAAGATGCCGCTGTTCGCCTGGTCGATCCTGGTCACCGCCTTCCTGCTGCTGCTGGCGGTGCCGGTACTGGCCGGTGCCATCACCATGCTGCTCACCGACCGCAATTTCGGCACCTCCTTCTTCGATCCGGCCGGCGGCGGCGATCCGGTGCTGTTCCAGCATCTCTTCTGGTTCTTCGGTCACCCCGAAGTGTACATCATGATCCTGCCTTCCTTCGGCATCATCAGCCACGTCGTCTCGACCTTCTCCAAAAAGCCGATCTTCGGCTATCTGGGGATGGCCTACGCGATGGTGGCGATCGGCTTCATCGGCTTCATCGTCTGGGCGCACCACATGTACACGGTGGGCATGAACGTCGACGTGAAGGCCTACTTCACCGCCGCCACGATGGTCATCGCGGTGCCCACCGGCATCAAGATCTTCAGCTGGATCGCCACCATGTGGGGCGGCTCCATCCGCCTGACGACGCCGATGCTGTTCGCCATCGGCATGATCATCCTGTTCACC